>JALYLT010000074.1 GCA_030774095.1 Chloroflexota bacterium | reverse complement strand
GTGTGCGCGACGTACATGCGGCTCCCCACCGCCGTGACGAGAACGTCCGCATGATCGAAGCCGGACTTCGCCCCACGCGGCACCTCGACAAAGCCGAGGCGGCGCAGCGTCACTTCTGGCGGACCTTCTCCTTGCAGTACGCGTAGAGCGCGTCGAGGAGCGGCCGTGACGCCTCACGCTGCTTCTGGTCGTCGGGGTAATGCTGAAGACGCATCCCGTCAAGCAGCGCCTCAACACCTTGCGACTCCGGTGTGATGGTCTTGTCCGCGGTGTCCGCGCCGCGGATGACCTTGGCCATGTAGGCCATCGCCGGATCCTTGTCGAGACCGTACTTCTGCACGAAGGCGTCGAAGCTGCACTCGGCGCCGTGATGCCCGAGCTCGACATCCTTGATGTCGTATGGGGTGGCATCCCGCCGCTTCGCTTCCGCAGCGACCTGGTCGGCGGGCACGTAGACGAACTCCGCCTGCTTGTCGACGAACCGTCCGATGAGCCACGGACACGCGACGCGGTCCACGCGCGGGTGTTCGCGGGTGATCCACTTCATGAGGCGTCCTCCTTAACGCCGTCTTTCTATACCATTCGCGCACCTTGAGATCGGGAGTCGCCTGACCGGATGTATGCGCCTCCGCCATGGTTGATCGTCCTGGGCGCGCTTCTCGTCGCGGCGGCCTCCGCCGGCGCCCTCTACCTCTGGCCGTGGTCACGCCACCGTCGTCGCATGTTGATCGGTGTGGCAGCCGCGGTCCTGTCATTCCTCCTCTGGCGCGGCGTACTGATATCGGCGAACGGAGCGAACTTCGACATCGACTACCCGCTCCTGCTGGGTCTGAGCTACGAGGACATCGGCAGCGGGATCATGGCGTTCGTGTTCGCGGCCATCGTCTTCGGTCTGTGGAGCGACCGGACCCAACGCGCGGAGCAGGTGGTGAAGAGTGCCGCTCTCGTCGGCGCCGCCGCGATATTCGTCGACCGCTTCGTGTAGATGAGCGTTCGATGGGCCGCGAACTGCCCATCTGTGCGACGCGCCCTGGCCCTCTGCTCGCTGATGATCGTCGCCGTCGGTTGCGAAGGGCAGCCAGCGATCACCTACTCGAGCGCACCTCCGACGGCGGTGGCCGGCTCGTGGAGCTTCGACAACGACCCGCCTGGCAATCTGCCCCCGGGTGTCGAGTCATTCAGCGGCAGCTGGACGGTGCGACCCGAAAGTGACGCGCCCTCCAAACCCAACGCGCTGTGCCAGGTCGGCAACGCGGAGTTTCCCGCGGCAGCCCTGAGTAGCAACGTCTACGGTGACGTCACGGTCACGGCCCGATTCAAGCCGATCTCGGGGCAGACCGACCAGGCGGCGGGCATCATCTTTCGCGTTCAGGACAAGGACAACTACTACATCCTGCGAGCGAACGCGCTCGAGGCGAACGTCAACCTCTACAAGTACGCGAGCGGACGACGCAGCGGGATCAAGGATGGAAGTGGCAAGGTCTCGGCCGGTCAGTGGCAGGAGCTTCGTCTCGAGATCGTCGGCGATCGCATGAAGGGCTACCTGGACCAGCAGCTCGTCGTCGAGGCCGTCGACAGCACGTACAAGGCCGGCCGAGTCGGTCTCTGGACGAAGGCCGAGTCGGTGACATGCTTCGACGACGTCAGGGTCACGCCGAAGGGCGCCGCGGTCACGAGCTCAGCTCTCCCGAGTGACGCGTTCGACCCGACGAAACCGCTCGTCCAGCTCGCGGAGCATTTCTACACGCCGGCGCTGATCACGGTGAAGGTCGGAACGACGGTCACCTGGCGCAACGTCGGCCAGCAGGTGCACGACGTGAACGCGAACGACGGTTCGTTCCACTCCGGGAATCTCGAACCGGGCGGGACATTCACGTATACCTTCACCAAAGCAGGTCATTTCAAGTACTACTGCATACCTCACGCGGGAGACGGCATGACGGGCGAGGTGGTCGCCGAGGAGTAGCGGGTCAGGACCGACCCGCGATCGCGAGTGCCACCCCGATCGCGGCTGATGCGAGGATCACCAGCGGTTCCGGTGGCCGCCAGCGCCAGAGCACGCCGAGCGTGACGATCGCGACCGCCGCTGTGACGAGATCGGTGATCGCTCTCTGAGCGAGGAGCACGACGGCCCCGGCGATCGCGCCCGTGGCGGCAGCCGTCGCACCGGCCGCGAAGGTCCGTAGCTGCGCGTTGTCGCGGTGACGTTTGAACCACGGCGCCGGCACGACCGTGAGGACGTACACCGGCGCGAACATCCCGAGCGCCGCAGCGGTGGCGCCCAGCGGCCCCGCAACGAGGAACCCGATGAAGGCCACCGTGATGACGACAGGTCCCGGCGTGATGATCGCGACCGCGATCGCGTCGAGGAACTGACGCTCATCGAGCCAGCCGAATTCCTGGACGACGCCTTGATGGAGGAACGGCACGATCGCGAGCCCGCTGCCGAATACGAAGGCGCCGGCCTTCGCGAAGAAGAGGAAGACCTGGACGAGGGTCTCGGGCGTTGCCCCGGTGACCGTCGCCGGTACGAGCGCCAGCGGCACGATGGCCCGCAGCGCCGGACCGCGAAGCCACGCCGGTCGCGCACGCACCATGACCATGACGACGCCGGCCAGCAGGAAGAACTCAGCGAGCTCGGCCTGCGCGAGCACGGTGATGACGAACAGCAGGCCCGAGATCGCCCAGCGCAGCGGGTCGCGCGCGTTCGTGCTGCGCGCCAAGCGGTATGAAGAGAGCGCGATGATCGCGATGACCGACGCGCCAACGGTGTAGAAGATCGCCCCGACCCACCATAGTCCCTGTGAGCCGACGTACAACCACGCGAGGCCGACGACCATGAGGAACGACGGGATCACGAAAGCCACTCCCGCGAGGGTTGCCCCGCCCACGCCGGCCATGAAGTAGCCGATCGCCATCGCGAGCTGCGCTGCAAGCGGCCCAGGCATGACCTGCGCGAGCGCGAGCGACAGCTCGTATTCGTCCTTGGTGATCCAAGCTCTGCGCTCCACCAGGTCGCGGTACATGGCGCTCGCGAGTGCGACCGGGCCGCCGAAACCGAGTGTCCCAAGACGCAGGAAGTACCCAAGGAGGTCGCGGCTCGATGCCTTGCGTCCGTCTTCCATCGGCGTGCGGCATTATCGGGTCGTGGTCTTTTCTGTTCTTCCACACGGTGCGACGGGCACCTGGCTCGACGAGATCCTCGAGTTCGGTCTGCCGCTCGTCGTTCTCATCGTCCTGTACGTGTGGTCTTCTCGTAAGCCGAAAGAGAAGCGGAAGTGACCTTCCCCATCTCACGGCAGGGCCTACAGGACATCGCGCAGTTCCTCATCGCTGGCGCGGTCGTGTTCGCGCTGCTCGCGCTGGTCACGCGCTATCGCGGCGGCGAGTGGCGGCGCTTCGCGATCAGCGCCGGCGCGCTCGCCGTCCTCGTCGTCGTCTCGTACGCACTCGCGTTCACCGTCGCGCCGAACATCCCAACGCCCCCGGTCCCGTTGACCGCGCGCTTCGCGCAGAACCCGACGCCGGACACGCCCGAGACGATCGACGCGGGACGCACGGTGTTCCAGGCGAACTGCGCCATCTGTCACGGACCGCGCGGGCTCGGCGACGGCCCGCAGGCGTTCCTGCTGCAGCCGCGGCCGGTGAACCTTCAGCTGCACGTGCCGCAGCACGCACCGGGCGAGATCGATTACTGGATCACCAACGGTGTCGCGGGCACAGGCATGCCCGCATGGAAAGACACTCTCAATGAAACGCAGCGCTGGGAGGTCGTGCGCTATCTGCAGGCTCTCGCCAGCGGCAAGGTGGATCGCTAGGTGATGTTCGAGATGATGCGCGTCGGGATCATCCGCTAGCGCTCAGGCGCTAGTTTCGAAGCACATCTCGTGCGTAAAGGTCGCCTGGGCTTGCTGTTGCCACGGCAGCCACATGGTCTTGATGTACGCAAGCACCGCGTCGATGTCATCAGACGACAGCCGATCTTTGAACGGCTGCATCGGCACGGCCGACCTGCCGACTTCGGATATCCCGGCCGAACCCTCGCGGACCATCCGTCTCAGCGCGCAATCCGGATGGTGCCAGGTATGCCCATTCGAGTTATGGCGCGGTGGGTCGTCCTCGATGGTCCCACCGGTCGGACCGAGATGACAGCTGAGGCAGTTGGCGTCGTAGACCTGCTCGCCTCGCCGCTCCTGTAGCGCCAGGCGCACCGCGCTCGGCCACGTCATCGGCGAGCCCACGCTCAGCCATAGTCCGCCGATAAGCACGATGAGACCGAGTCCGACACCGAAGCCAGCGATGGTCGAGCGGCTCAGCCAGTCTCCGCCGTTTCACAGATCCCCGCATCAGCGGGCGGAGCCTTGGCGGTAGCGCGCTCAGCGTCCAGCACCTCGACGACCTGCGGGTAAGCGTCCGATAGGCAGCAACGACAGGACTCATACCAGGCCCGCACACCAGCGTCGATATTCAGAACTGCGTCACCTGTCTTGTGCGCATGCCCGCTGGTACTGAGGCTCGACTCGTCTTTGTGCTGCGCGAGCCATGCCTCGACCTTCGGAACGTACGCCTTGGGATCCCTCGCGAACTTCGCCTGGCAGCTCGGGGCGCAGAACGCGTACTCGCGGTCCGGATACTCGAGCGTGAGCCCAGCGTCTCGGGCCTCGTCGATGCTGACGATCATGTCGCACACGGGATCGATGATCTTGCCGGCCACGACACGAGTGTAAAGGTCCCATCTGGAAGGGAAGGGGCTCAGCGAACGTCCAGGATGAGTGTCAAGCCGCCCGACCCCTGTTCCTCGCGGTTGTCGTTCGTCGTGTGGTGGTTGATGTGGCAATGCAGCAACCACCGGCCCGGCTCGCGCGCCTCCCAGATCACGTCGTAGCGCTCACCCGGGCCGACGTTCACGGTGTCCTTCACTATGCGCGCTCCATCGGGCACGGGATCGCCATCGGTCGCAACGATCGTGAAAGGACCGCCGTGGATGTGCATCGGGTGCACGAAGCCGCTCTGTGATCCGATGAACCGCACGAGAAGTCGTTCGCCGACACGAAGCTGTACGGTCTCGGTCTCCGGATACGCCTTCCCATTGATCGTGAAGAAGTTCGGTTGCATCCCATCCATCGGCATCGACGGGAACGTGTATCCGTTCTTGAAGAGCCACTCCTGAAGCTGCACCACCAGCTCCTTGTCGTACCGGAGCGCCGACGGTTGCCGCGGGTCGATGATGAGCGCGCCGTAGAGACCCAGGCCCTGCTGTCGCTCGGGATTCGCATGTGAGTGGTAGAAGAACGTGCCGGCCTGCTGAGCGGTGAACTCGTAAGTGAACGACGCGCCGGGAGCGATCGGCGCCTGCGTGATGTCCGCCGGTCCATCCATCGCGTTCGGCAGGATGAGACCGTGCCAGTGCACGGTCATCGGCTCGGGCAGGAAGTTGCGGACGACGAAACGAACGCGGTCACCTTGGGTGATGCGGATGCGCGGCCCGGGCACCTGCCCGTTGAACGCGTATGCCGCGACGCGGATGTACGGAAGGATGTTCCAGCGCGTTACGGCGGCGTCCAGCGCATACACCTTCACCCCGCCCTCGATGCGCGGGTCGAGCGGCTGATCGCCGCGGGCGTCAGCGGGCGCCTCAACACGGACCGCCCGTAGGTCGACGGCAGCCATGTCGCGCATGCCTTCCGCCGGCAGATCACGGCGCATCGGCATACCCGGAGGCATCACGACGTCGCCCACCTGCCGCGCGCTCACGGTCAGGTTCGCTTGCGAGACGGAGAAGACACTCGCCATCACGAGCGCCAGGGTCGTGAGGACGCTCATGGCGACGAGCTGGGCTCTCGTTACTGCAAAGGCAGGATCAGCGCGTGCACCGCCCATCCCGCCGTGTCCGCCCGCGTCGTTCGGGGTCGAACCGTGACCGGCGTGCGCGCCTTCACCGCCCGACGCTTCGTGGCCTGCAGCGTGCGCGGACGCGTGTTCCGCGCCTTCGTGTTCGTGGCCTCCGTGTCCACTTACGCCGATCAGGTGCCGGTACGGGAGGTCGCCGCCGGCCCAGCCCGTGACCAACAGCACGGCTGCGACGATCGCTGAACTGGCAAGACCCCAGGGGAGCGCGGCCTGGACGGGGTCATTGAGCCGCAGTAGCCAGCTTGTGATCGCGAGCGCGACCGTCGTACCCGCGCCGATCGCATGGATCCAGCCGATCGCATGCTCGCGAGCGCGCTCGATCGTAAGGAAATCCGCGAGGCCGAACGTGGCGGCAACCAGTGCCGCCAGCGCGCCGGTCCCCGCCAGCCACAGCGCCGCGCGCGCGAAGAAGGGATCCCGGCTCGTGGCGAAGAAGAGATCGGCACCGAAGGCGGCGAGTAGGAGCGCGATCGGGAACGGGATGAGCATGGGGTGGATCGGATGGCCGGCCAACGCGAAGCGACTCGGGGCGCCCACCGAGTGCATCGGCTCCTCGTGACTCATGCCCCGCTGTGCCCGCTGTGCCCGCTGTGCCCGCCGCTACGCGCCGCGGCCCCGGGTGCGGCCGCGCGCTTCTTCTGCTGCCCACGCGATCGCAGCGCCTCTTTCTCGGCGGCCGCGCTGTGCCCACCCTTGCCGAGCGCGCGCTCCGTTCCCATACCGTGCTTTAGGCCCATAGCCACGAGCCACACGTTCACGGGATACGCGATGACGAAGCCCACCACGATGCTCGCGGACATCGCACCCCAATACAGGAGATGTCGAGGCTCCATGGCGCGCATGTCGTCGCCCATCATCAGCAGCACCATCGCGGGGATCATGCCGGCCATCACCATGTTCATCGAGAGCCACTCGGGCAACAGCGAGTGCGCAACTGCCGTTCGGTACGAGCCCCCCATCATGTCCTTCATGAACAGGGCCTGGAAGATGAACAGGCCGAAGGCGAATCCGAGCGCGTATTCGACGATGAGGTCGAGCCACATCGGGAAGCCGAGAAGGGCGGTGATGGTCGCGGCGAAGACGATTCCGGTGGCGTCGCCGGCGACACAGTGGATCGTCGACCCGACGCCCTGCTTCCACAGCGGGCTCACGAACCGCTCGTGCGTCCCCGGACGTGGCTCCTTGCAGGACATGACATAGAGAGCCGCGCCGAGGAGTCCTGTATAGAGCGTGATGAGGACCCATCCCCACTTCATGACGGTGAGCTCCGGATTCTTCGTGAAGGCGTCCCATGCGACGTATGCCGTCGCACCGAGCGTCAGCGCGATCCAGAACAGCACCACGACATCGATCCACGCGAGAGGACCCAGGAGCGGGAGCGACAGCTCCGTCATCGCGTCATCCGGCGCTAATGGCCTTCGCCGTCGTCATCCCCCATCGATCCCATCGGATGCGGCGTCGCGCTCGGCGCGGGTCCCCCGCTCTTCGACGGGGCGCCGGTCGATGGCGCGGAAGGATCGCCGTTCGACACCACGACGAGCTTCCCCTTCATGCCGCTCTCGTAATGCCCCGCGATGAAGCAGCCGAACTCGAACTCGCCGGCGTCAACGGGAACGACCATCGTGACCGTAGCCGTCTCATTCGGGGCGACGCGGATGCCGACACCCGTGTGGCCCATTTCATGGCCGCTTGAACCGTCCGCGCCTGCCGCCGCGAGCCAGTCGTTCGCGTAGCCCTTCCCAGAGACCGCGTCGCGCCCGGCCATGAATTCGTGCTCGTAGATGCCGAAGTTTTTCAACACGAACGTGATGCGCTCGCCGGCACGCACTTCGGCCAGCGCTGGAGAAAAGAAGAAGTCGCCGATGCTGATCGTGATAGCGCGACCTGCCTCCGCGTCGGTAGGCGCGGCGCGACCGCTGCAGCTGATGAGGACCGCGGCGCTCAGGACGATCGCGCGGAAACGCATTGGCGCCGTCGATGCTAGCGTCGGCTCCAAGACATCGAGCTACGTGTCATCCGCCTCAGCCTGTGGCGAGGAACAGTGCCGCAGCCGTCCCGAGCGCGATCGCGACGATCTGACGACGGGAAGGCAGCGAGGATCGCGTCCATTCGAGTGCGTCATGCGCTTGCGTAACGAGGGACCGGCAAGTGCGTGTCAGACGCGCGGTCTAGATCGGGCTCGAGCCGGTGATCGTCGCGCGCGCGACCTTGATCGGCGGGCAGAGGCAGACGATCGAGCCCATCCCGTTGGAGGACCACCAGTCGCGTGCGAGTCGCTGCGGCCCCAGGAGGTCAATGCCGGAGAAGAGGTCGAGAGCGCTCATCGTGTAGCGCACGTTCGCGAGCGCGCGCGTGATGCGGCCATCCTCGATCAGGAACGTGCCATCGCGCGTGGTGCCCGTCATCGTCGCCCGCTTCGGGTCTGGCGTGTTCGTGTAATGGAAGCGCGTGATGAGCACGCCGCGCTTCACGGCGCGGATCAGCTGCTCGCGCTTGGCGTCGCCGCCGGCCATCGTGAGATTTCCGGCATGGCCTCCGACGCTGTAGCGGCGCGGGTCCGCCGCGTGCCCGGTGGAGCGCGTGTCGAACCACTTCGCGGACTGACGGTCGTGGACGACGCCTTTCGCGATGCCCCCCTCGACGAGCGCGACGCGCTGCTTCGGCGTGCCCTCGACGTCGAACGGGATCGCGAGCGTGCGGTCGTCGAGCGCGTCGTCCCACAGCGAGAAGCGCGGTCCCGTGACCCGCTCGCCGAAGGCGTCCTTCATGAACGACCGTCCGTCCTTGAGCGTCTGCCCGGTGAGCCCGGTCAGTGACATGAAGCGCAGGACCTCGGCGACCGCGAGCTCCTCGAAGACCGCTTCGTAATCGCCCGGCGCGAGCTGCGTTCGGTCCCGATCGAGGGCGGCCTTCTCGATCGCTCGAGATGCCACGCTGTCGGCGTCGAGCGAGCGCGTGCTCCAGCCAAGATCCTCCGCCCATCCGGTCCCCGTGTCGCTCGTCACCAGCGCGCGCAGGTAGGCCATCGTGCTTGGCGCATACCGTGCGACGCCATTCGTGTTCGCCAGCGAATCCTCGGTGAGCTCGATCTGATGCGTGCCGGCCGCCCGGAAGCCGCGTGCCTTCGCGGCGGCGGTGACGCGCTTGATCGCGTCCGCCTGGCTCGCCGCATCCGCCCGCGCGGTGTCGGCGTCGTAGGCCCGCGGCTCCGACGCGGGAGCCGGCTCCGCGAGGCCGGGCCACTCGGCGTTCGGCGCGCTCTCGCGC
>JALYLT010000073.1 GCA_030774095.1 Chloroflexota bacterium | reverse complement strand
TCGGTGTAGTACTTGTCGAAGACGGCGTACGCGTCGTCGTCGCTGGCGTCGAGGTCGATGAACGTGTACTTCTTCTTGAACTCCTCCATCACCGGCGTCCAGTTGGCCTTCGACATGATCGAGTAGACGTTGAGCTTCGGCTCCTTCTTCGCCGCCTCGATGACGTCCTTGTAGCTCGCCGGGTAATAGCTCGGGAGACCGAGTCCGGCCAGCGGGTCCCCGCTCGCGGTTGCGGCCGCACCCGGTGTCGCACTCGGCGACGGCGTCGCTGCGCCGCACGCGACCAGGAACCCGGTGGCCGCGGCCCCGCCAAAGACGCCGAGCGCTTGTCGTCGGCTCAGGCGCCGATTCGGTTCTGTCATTCGGGTCGTTTCCTCCTGCTTCTTAACTGGGGTAAGGCGAGAGACTACTCCGCGATGACGTGGATGCGCTCGGGCTTCACCGCGATGGTCACCGGTCCGTCGAAGTCGTCGGCCGCGCCGGGATCGGGCTGATCCACGATCCACTCCCGGCCGTCGACGGTGACCCAGTACCGCATGAGATCGCCGAGGAACGCCCGCCGAGCGACCACCCCGGAAAGGCGCACGCCATCGGGGTCCGCGGACGGAGGGCGGAGTGCCAGCGCCTCGGGACGTACGCATAGGTGCACGTCGCGGCCCGCGCTCAGCGCGAGGCCCGCCGGCTTGCGCACCGTGACCGCTCGCTCGCCGAACGCGACGACCACATCGTCGCCACGCACCTCGCGCACCGTGCCCGGGACGAGATTCACCGCGCCGACGAAATCCGCCAGGAACGACGTGTGCGGGTGGTAATAGATCTCCCACGGCGTGCCGGCCTGCTCGACCTTTCCCGCGTTCATCACCGCGATCCAGTCCGACAGCGACAGCGCTTCGTCCTGGTCGTGCGTGACGTAGACGAACGTCATGCCGAGTCGCTGTTGCAGCGCCCGCAATTCCCAGCGGAGCTGCACGCGCAGCTTGGCGTCGAGATTCGAAAGCGGCTCGTCGAGCAGCAGGATCTGCGGCTGCAGCACGAGAGCGCGTCCGACCGCGACGCGCTGCTGCTGTCCGCCGGAAAGCTGGTTCGGCCAGCGGTCGCCCAGACCTCCCAGACCGACGAACTGCAGCGTGTCGCCGACGCGCTGCTCGCGCTCCGCATCCGCGACGCCGGCGACCCGCAGTCCGTACGCCACGTTCTGCTTCACGGTCATGTGCGGGAAGAGCGCGTAGTCCTGGAACACCATCGAGGTGCCGCGTTTGTGCGCGGGCAGCTCGTTGATGCGCTTGCCGCCGAGAACGATGTCGCCCTCGTCGGGATCGTAGAAGCCCGCGATCATGCGCAGCGTCGTCGTCTTCCCGCAGCCAGATGGTCCGAGCAATGTGGCGAAGGATCCGCGCGGGACTTCGAAGGAGACGTCGTTCACCGCGGCCGTCTCGCCGAACCGCTTCGTGACGTGGTCGAGGCGCAGGTGCACATCGGACGGGTTACGCACGCGACGCTCCGAGCGCGATCCGGCCACGCGTGATCACCGCCATGACGCTGAGTGCCACGATCGCGAGACCGATGTCGATCACCGTGAATGCGGTCGCGCCACCCCAGTCGAGGTCGTTGACCAGCTGGAAGATGCGGATCGTCGCCACGGTCGTGCCCGGCGTGAAGAGGAAGATGACCACCGAGAGCGTCGTGACCGCGCGGACGAATGTGGTGACGAAACCAACGCGCAGCGATCCGCCGAGCATGGGGAGCAGCACGTCGCGGAAACCGCGCAGGCTCGACGCGCCAAGGCTGGTGGCCGCTTCATCCATCGAACGATCGATCTGTCGCAGGCCGGCGACCGCGGCCTGATACCCGACCGGGATATTCCAGAAGATCATCGAGATGATGATGAGCACTCCGCGGTTGAGCCAGTCCAGCCACTGCTCGTTGAAGGCGGTGGCGTAGCCGATCCCGAAGAACAGTCCGGGCACCGCGGCGGGCATGATCAGCAGGAAGTCCAGCACGCGGCGACCAGACCAGGCGCCACGCTGCACCAGCCAGGCTGCGAGGAGCGCGAAGAGGGACGAGAACAGGGCCGCGCTCAGTCCGTAGACGAGCGTGTTGCGGAGCGCGACGCCGTTCACGCCGGAGAAGACGTACTCGAAATGCTTCGTCGTGAACGCGGTGTTGATGGGGAACGTGAGCGTGAACGCGCTCACGACGAGCGACCCGTAGACCAGCAGGATCATCCCGCAGAGCGCGGCGCAGACCGCGAAACACGCCCAGGAGAGCCAGGCGGGCACCGGCGGACGCGGCATGGACGACGCGCGCCCACTCACAGTCACGAACGATTGCCCTCCGTCCAGGCGGATCTTCGCCACGTACAACAGCAGCGCGAGCGAAAGCAGGATCGTGCTGACCGCCGCGGCGCTGGGAAGGTCGCCGAACCCGCTGATGAGCCCGTACGCCTGCGTCGGCAACACGGTGAACTGTCCCCCCACGAGTGCGGGGTTCCCGAAGTCCTCCACGACGTAGATCGCGGTCGTGAGGATCGCCGCACCGAGGCCGGGTCGGGAGAGTGGGAGCGTCACGGTCCGGAACACTGTCCAGGGACCGGCGCCGAGGTTGCGCGCCGCCTGTTCCATACGCGCGTCGCTGCGTGACAGCACGTCGGCGATGAGCTGATACGCGAACGGGAAGAAGGCGATCGTCTGCACGCCCCAGATCCCGAACAGTCCGAAGATGCTGATCGTCTGCCCGAAGACCCCGTACGTGATCACGCCGCGCGGCCCGAACAGCAGGATGTACGACGCGGCGACGACGAACGGCGGCGAGAGCAGCGGCAGGATGCCGATGAGCCTGAAGGCGGGCTTCCAGCGCATGTCCGTGTAGACCATCCCGTACGCGAAGACGAAGCCGATGAGCACGGCTGTGGTCGTGGAGAGCGCCATGACCTGAAGCGAATTCAACAGAGGCGTCTTCCAGCTGCCGGCGGAGAGGAAGTCGACGTAGGCGCTGCCTGGCGTGAGGATGACCCGCACCTGCGGATAGACGATGAAGATCGCCACGAGCGCGATGACAGCAAGCAGCGCGAGCAGGACACCCGGCTCGCGCTGCAAGCTGCGCATCGTCGTTAGATCGCGGTGATCGCTACAGGCCGACCGCCGTCTGCCAGTCCTTGAGGATGCGGGCCTTGTTGTCTGTGGCCCACTGGCGGTCGTAGTTCACGAGCTTGACGGACGTGAGGCTCGGCGAGCCAGGAGCCGCGGCGACGTCGGTGCGGGTCGAGCCGCGGTTGCTCAGCTTCACGTTGAGGTCGCCGGCCTCCTTCGTGATGGACCAGTCGACGAGTGCCTTGGCGGCGGGCAGGTTCTTCGTTCCCTTGACGATGCTGATGGCGCCGACCTCGAAACCAGTGTCGGTCGGGACGGTGAGGTCGACCGGGTTGCCCTTGCTCTTCTCGGTCAGGATGTCGTGGCTCCAGTTCGGGCAGCCGACGAACTGACCCTGGTCGATGAGCGTGAGCGCGCCCGGAGAGGTCGGGATGTACTGCGCGATGTTGGCGTGGAGGCTCTTCATGTACGCCATCGCTTTCGCCTCATCGCGGTTGAAACGGAAGATCTGCGTTGCGATGAAGATGTAGCCGCCGCCGGTCAGCGTCGGGCTCGGCAGGATGAGCTTGCCCTTCCACGCCGGGTCGAGCAGGTCGTCCCAGGTCGCCGGCTTCTTGCCAGCGAGCTCCTTGGTGAGACGGTCGTTGTTGGAGATGAAGCCGAAGATGCCGGTGTACCAGCCGGTCCAGAGTCCGGTCGGCTCCTTGAACTGTGCCGCGATGTCCTTCGCGTTCGGCGAGATGTACGCCTCGAGCAGTCCCGCTTTTCCGAGCGGGTCGTGGAACTCGCTCGATCCGCCGATGAAGATGTCGGCCTTCGGGCTTGCCTTCTCCGCGGTGATACGGGTCTGCAGCTCGCCGGCCGCCGCGAGCGGTAGCAGGTCGACGCTGACGCCCGGGTAGGCGGCCTTGAACGCCGCGAAGAACTGGTCGTTCGTCGACTGGTTCAGCGCCGAGTACACCGAGATCGTGCCCGTCACGGGAGCTGCGGTCGCGGTGGCGGTCGCGACGGCGGTCGCCGTCGGAGAGGGCGTCGCCGCGCCTCCGCAGGCCGCGGCCACGGTAACGACGCCGAGGCCCTTGAGGAATGTCCGCCGGTCAAGCTGTGGTGTCATTCGTTCCCCTCCCATCAGATCCGGTCGAAGTCTAGACCTTGCGGGCCGCCGAAATCTGGCTCATCCCAAGAGGCGCTTATGGTCGGGGTCGAACGTCACCTTCCACTTGCGTAGCGGGCCGGCCATGACGTTGAGGTAGTACAGGTCGTACCCAGGCGGCGCCGAGACCGTGTGGTAGCCGCGCGGCACGAGCACGCATTCGCCGTTATGTGCCGCGACGCTCTCGTCCAGCGACCGGTCGGCGCTGTACACACGCTGCAGGGCGAAGCCGCGCTCGTCGCGCAACCGGTGGTAATAGGTCTCCTCGAGGGCGGTCTCCCGCGGCGGGTCGTTCGTGTCGTGCTTGTGTGGTGGGTAGCTGGACCAGTGTCCGCCCGGCGTCACGACCTCGGTCACGAGAAGCGACTCCGCCGCGGAGTCCTCCATCAGGATGTGATGGATGCGCCGCTCCATCGCGCCGCTGCCGCGTGTCTCGAGACGAGCATCGCCCGGGGCGAGGACGCGCGCCGGTGCGCCATGCTCCGCCGGCGCATGGCCCAGCGCCACCTCGACTGCCCCGGAGCGCGCGGCGATCTCGAACGCCGCGCCCGGCGGCAGATACGCGCCCGAGGGTGCGCCGTCGAACGGCGTCGCGCGCGTTCCCACGCCGTTCCAATCGCCGGCCTCCGAGCGGATGTCGCAGCTGCCCCCGAGCACGACGACGCACGTCTCGCGCCCGGGGAATTCGCGTCGCAGACGCGCCCCCGCCTCGATCCGGTAGACCTCGAATCCCACGTAGCGCCAGCCCGCGCTCTCCGGCGTGATGCGCATGAGACAGCCGTCGGGGTCGGCATCGCGCGCGCGCACGAGCAGACTCGTCACTCCGGCGGGCGCAGATGCCGGCGCGCGGTCTTGCGGCCCTTTTCGTAGCGCTCGCGGGACTCCCGCACCTCCGCGAGGCCCGAGACCTCCGCCGGCGCGACGTCCCACCACGATCCGTACGCCGGCACGCTCTCGTAGCGATCGGTCTCGATCGTGACGACGTACGGGCGCTCGATCCGCCTCGCCTCGGTGAGCGCGGCGCGCAGCTCGGTGATCGTCCGCACTCTCTCCGAGACGGCGCCGAGGCTGGCGGCGTTCGCGGCGAAGTCGATCGGAAGCGCGTCGCCCTGCGGTCCTTCACGGTCGAGTCCGAGCGAGTCCGACTTTCGGTAGCGATACTGAGTCCCGAAACCCTGGGAGCCGAGCGATCGCGATAAGCCACCGATCGATGAGTAGCCGTGGTTGTCCACGACGACGACGACGATCTTGATCCGCTCCTGCACCGCGGTCACCAGCTCCTGGGCCAGCATGAGGTAGCTCCCATCTCCGACGAGGACGTACACCTCGCGGTCCGGTGCGGCCATCTTCACGCCCAGTCCTCCGGCGATCTCGTAGCCCATCGTTGAGAAGCCGTACTCGACGTGGTAGCCCTTCGGATCGCGCGTGCGCCAGAGCTTGTGCAGGTCGCCGGGCATCGAGCCCGCCGCGCACACGACGACGTCGCGCTCGCCGGCGACCTCGTTCACCGCGCCGATGACCTCGCTCTGCGCGGGAAGTGGCGTGTGTCCCAGCGAGTAGAGCCGGTCGACCTCTTTCGACCACTCGTGTGCGAGGCGTTCCGCCTTCTCGCGGTAGGACGGATCGACCGTATAGGCCCATCCCGCGAGCACGTCGATGGTCGCGCGCGCGTCACCGACGAGGGCGAGCCCCGCATGCTTCTGCGCGTCGAACTCCGCGACGTTCACGTTAATGAAGTGCACGTTCGCATCCTGGAACGCTGTCTTGGACGCGGTCGTGAAGTCCGTCCAGCGCGTGCCGATGCCGATGACGAGGTCCGCCCGGTGAGCGATCTGGTTCGCGGCCGACGTACCGGTGACCCCGACCGCGCCGAGAGCGAGTGGATGATCGAAAGGGAGCGCGCCCTTTCCCGCCTGTGTCTCGGCGACCGGTATTCCCGTCGCGTCGACCCACTTTCGCAGGGCGTCGGTCGCGCCCGAGTAGATGAGGCCGCCACCGGCGACGATGAGCGGCCGCTTCGCCGCGCCGATCAGCTCGGCCGCGCGCGCGATCGCCGCCGCTTCGGGCAGGCGACGCTCGATGTGCCAGGTCCGCTTGACGAGGAAGTCCTCCGGGACGTCGAACGCCTCGGCCTGAACGTCCTGCGGAAGTGCGAGGGTCACTGCACCGGTGTCGGCGGGGCTGACCAGCACCCGCATCGCCGCGAGCGCCGCCGGGACGACCTGCTCCGGCCGCATGATGCGATCGAAGTAGCGCGAGACCGGACGGAACACGTCGTTCACCGAGACGTCGCCGGCCCACGGCACCTCCAGCTGCTGCAGCACAGGGTCGGGCGCGCGCGAAGAGAACACATCGCCGGGCAGGAGGAGCACGGGGATGCGGTTGATCGTCGCGAGGGCGGCGCCGGTGACCATGTTCGTCGCACCCGGCCCGATCGACGTCGTGCACACGAAGGTCGCGAGCCGGTCGCGCATCTTCGCGTAGCCGGTGGCGGCGTGGACCATCGCCTGCTCGTTGCGCGCCTGGTAGTAACGGAGGTCGTTTGGGCGCTCGTGAAGCGCCTGTCCGATGCCGCCGACGTTGCCGTGACCGAAGATGCCCCAGCAGCCGGCGAAGAAGCGCTGCTCGATACCGTCGCGCTCTACGTACTGGCTCGCGAGGAATCGCACCAATGCCTGCGCCATCGTGAGCCTCATCGGGGAGTGCGTACAGTACAACCTCCGACGATGAACACACCGCGGATTCGCATCGGCACAGCTCCGATCAGCTGGGGCGCATGTGAGATCCCCAAGTGGGGCGATCAGCTTCCGTATGCGCAGGTGCTCGACGAGATGGCCGCGAGCGGATACGAGGGCACCGAGCTCGGCCCGTGGTCGTATCTCCCGGCCGACCCCACGACGCTTCGGCGCGAGCTCGACGCGCGCAGGCTCGCGCTCGCTGGAGCGTTCTGTCCAGTCACGCTGCACGATCGAGACCGGCTTGAGGCGTCGATGCGCATGGCACGCAGCACCATCGATCTGCTCGCCGCGGCGGGAGCGCCAGTGCTCGTACTCGCCGACGCCGGTGACGAGAGGCGCACCGCGATCGCCGGCCGCGTGCCCTCGGATGGGTCGGCGGGCTTCAGTCACGGTGAGTGGCGGCGGTTCAGCGACGGCGTGAACCTGGTCGCGCGTTACGCGCGCGAGCGCGGACTCGTTACCGCGTTCCATCCCCACGTCGCGAGCTACGTCGAGCGGCCCGAAGAGATCGCGCGACTCATGCGCGACACTGATCCCACGCTCGTGGGGTTGTGCCTTGACACCGGCCACATCGCGTATGGCGGAGGAGATCCGGTAGAGATCGCCCGCACGCACGCGCGGCGCGTGTGGCACGTGCACCTGAAGGATGTGCGACGTGAGGTCCGGGCAGACGCGCTCGCGCGCCATCTCGATTTCCGTGACGCCGTCAGCCTCGGAGTGTTCGCGCCGCTCGGCGACGGGTCGCTCGATCTGCGTGGGACGCTCAGCGCACTGCGTGCGGTGGGTTACTCCGGCTGGCTCATCGTCGAGCAGGACGTGCGACTGGGCGTGAGCCCGATCGCGGCGCCGCTGCGCGACGCGAAGCGCAGTCGCGCGTACCTGACTGAGGTGCTCGCGGCGTGACCGTCGACGCGTACGTTCTCGGTCGCGTCGGCGCGGACCTGTATCCGCTGCAACTAAATACGCCGCTCGAGGACGTGCGCACGTTCGAGAAATTCGTCGGCGGGTTCGCGGGCAATGTGTCGACTGGTCTCGCGCGCCTCGGTGTGCGCACCGGGATCGTGTCAGCCGTTGGAAACGACGGGCACGGCCGATTCATCCGCCGCTTCCTGGAGGCGGAAGACATCGATTGCGCCGCGCTGCATGTTCATCCCACGCTGCGTACCGCGCTCGCGTTCTGCGAGGCGTGGCCGCCGGACGATTTCCCGATCACCTTCTATCGCACGCCGACATGCCCCGACTGGGAGCTGCGCGCCCATCAGCTTCCCGCCGATCTCGCGAGAGCGCGTCTTCTCTACGCGTCCGGGACCGGGCTCGCGCGCGAGCCAAGTCGCGCGACAACGCTCGCAGCGCTCGAGCGCTGCCGCCAGCGCGCGATCTTCGATCTTGACTGGCGCGAGGTGCTCTGGGAGGACGCGCGTTTGTATCCGCAGCTCGCGTCGCGAGCCGCGGAGTTCGCGATGGTCGTGGTCGGCGGTGCGAGCGAGTTCGTCGCAGCGGCGCTGGATCCACGCGATCTGCTGAAGCGCGGACCCACGTTCGTCGTCGTGAAGCGCGGCGCCGAGGGCGCGACGATCGTCGACGCGCAGGGCTCGCGCGACGTTCCCGGCGTCGCTGTGCCGGTCGTGAACGGACTTGGCGCGGGCGATGCGTTCGGCGCGGCGCTCGGCGCGGCGCTGATCGCCGGCCACGGGGCGGACGACGCGGTGCGCCGAGCGAATGCGGCCGGAGCGATCGTGGCCTCGCGCCTCTCCTGCAGCACCGCGATGCCGCGGGCCTCGGAGATAGACGCGCTGCTGGGAGGCGGCAGCGTGGTCGACGGTGCGGTCGTCGCGGGGTGATCGAGCGCATCGCCTCACCGCGCGGGGTGGTGTGTGGCCTCGCGCTCGATCACCGCGACAGTCTTCGCGTTGGCGCGCGCAGGCACGGCTTCCCCGAAGACGCTGCCTCGCTGCGCGCGCTCAAGGTGGAGCTCGTGCGCGCGCTCGCGCGGTTTGCCAGCGTCGTCCTCCTCGACGTCGAGCTCGGGCTCGACGCGTTCACCGAGCTTGAAGGTGTGCCGCTTGTCGTGCCGCTCGAGGCGCAGGGCTACGAGTCGCTCGGCGAGGGCCGCATCACGACTTTGCTGGGAGATGTCGATCCCGCACGCGCGGCCGCGCTCGGCGCGGCCGGTTGCAAGCTGCTGCTTCCGTACCGGCCCGACCTCACGGACGTGGCGCAGATCCAGGACGAGATGGTCGCGCGGGTGGTCGCCGAGTGCCGCGCGGCTGGTGTCCTCTCGATCATCGAGCCGATCGTGTACGGCGAGGTGCCAGAGCTCGGCGCCGCCGTCGCCGAAACGGCGCGCCGCCTCTCGCG
>JALYLT010000072.1 GCA_030774095.1 Chloroflexota bacterium | reverse complement strand
CGGATGAGCAGCGGCGCGATCGCGACGATCCAGCTCTCGAGCGCGGTCCACCATCCGTCGCGCCGCGTGATCCTGTACGGCAGTGACGGCACGATCGTCCTCGGCGGTGATGGACGTGTCCTGCTGGCGCGCGGTTCGGGCGCGCTAGAGGAGATCCTTCCGGCGACCACCAGCGACGGCGCGTTCCCCGATCTCGCGCGTCGAGTGCGCGAGCACATCGAGGCCGGTCCGACCGGAAAGGCGGAAGCGCCGCATCCGACCTTCGCAGACGGGCTGCGCGTTCAGGAGGTCATGGACGCCGCGTACCGCTCCGCCGAGGTCGGTGGCGCCGTCGCCGTGGCTAGCTGAGGAACATCGCGACGACGCCAGCGAGGATCGCGACGGTCATCGCGCGCCGCGAGCTCCGATGGAGTGACTGGAACTCGCGGCGCAGCGGCGCATCGTCTCGGAGATCGTCCCAGCCCGGTGTCTGCGCGCGGATCGTTCGCGCCACCGGACTCGCCCACGCGCTCGAGTAGAGCGTCGCGCCGCACAGCACGAGCAGCGCGAGCCAGCGCACGAGGAGACGCGTCTCCGGCGCGCCGGTCACCTCGAACGCGGTCGCCTTCAGGAAGCTGGTCACGACGATGAGGACGACGCAGAGGATCGCGAGCCCGTCGTAGCGGCCGAGAACGGCGCCGAAGATCGTGCCCGCCTCGCCGCGCGAGCGGACCGAGGCGAAGATCGCCGGCGCAGCCGACAGGCCGAGGACCACCGCGCCGCCGACGAGGATCGCCAGCGCGAGGTGATAGACGAACTGGAGGATGTCGAAGTAGAGCGTTTCCACACGTGCATGATGGACAGGGGGAGGGGCCCCTGTTTAGCGAGCGAAGCGAGCGTAAGGAATTTCCGAGTCCAACGGTCGGTTTAGGATTAGGGCAAGGGAGCACAAATGCCCAGCTATCGCGAGTACTTCTCCGACATCAAGAAGCGGGTCAAGGAAGCGACGCCGCAGCAGGTCGCTGAGCTACTTCGCGCCGGCGACATGCAGCTCGCGGACGTCCGCGAGAAGAACGAGTGGGACGAGGGGCATCTACCCGGCGCCGTCCACCTGCCCAAGAGCTACCTCGAGCAGTGGGCGGAGGAACGTATCCCCGACAAGGACAAGCCCACGATCCTGTACTGCGCGGGCGGTGTCCGATCCGCCATGGCCGCCGACACGCTCGCCAAGCTCGGCTACGGCAACGTCACCTCGATGTCCGGCGGCTTCAATCGCTGGAAGGACTCCGGGCTGCCCTGGAAGAAGCCCGACGCCGGTCTCACCCCGGACCAGGCGCAGCGCTACAGCCGGCACCTCCTCATACCCGAGGTGGGCGAATCCGGCCAGCTCCGGCTCCTGAAGAGCAAGGTCCTCCTGATCGGCGCCGGCGGCCTCGGGTCGCCCGCGGCGCTCTACCTCGCGGCGGCGGGCGTCGGGACGCTCGGCATCGTCGACTCGGACGTCGTCGACGCGACGAACCTCCAGCGCCAGATCCTCCATACGACCAAGCGCATCGGCGAGCCGAAGACCGAGTCCGCGCGTCAGACGCTCGAAGCGCTCAACCCCGACGTGAAGATCGTCGGCTACCAGGAGCGGCTCACGAGCGAGAACATCGACCGCATCCTCTCCGAGTACGACGTCGTCGTTGACGGCGCAGACAACTTCCCCACGCGCTACCTCCTCAACGACGCGTCGGTGAAGTGGGACAAGCCGGTCGTGCACGGGAGCATCTATCGCTTCGAGGGACAGGTGACCGTGTTCAAGCCGCACGAGGGCCCGTGCTATCGTTGCCTCTTCCCCACACCGCCGCCGCCGGAGCTCGCGCCATCGTGCGCGGAGGCCGGCGTCCTCGGCGTCCTGCCCGGCGTCATCGGCACGATCCAGGCGAACGAGGTGATCAAGCTCCTCCTGGGGATCGGCGAGCCGCTCGTCGGGCGCTATCTACTGTTCGACGCGCTCGAGGGTTCATTCCGCGAGGTGCGGCTGCGGCGCGACCCGAAGTGCCCGGTCTGCGGCGAGAACCCGACGATCACCGGGTACATCGACTACGAGGGCTTCTGCGCGTCACCGTCGGAGTGGCAGGCGCAGCACGCGCCGAAGGTGAGCACCCCCGCGGACTAGCCGTCCCATATCCTCTAAAGCGATGCGTGCTGTTCGGCTCCTGAGTCTCCTGGCTGTCCTCGTCCTCGCCTGCAACGGCGCGGCGCCGGTCACGTCTTCGCCCACGCCCACGGCCTCCGTCGACATCAAGCGCACGAAGCTGGACATCAGCTACGCGTCGCTGAGCGATCAGGACGTCCATAAGGTCTCGAGCAAGAAGATCCTCGAGGGCGCGATCGCCGCGATCAACGCCGAGATCAAGAAGACCGGCGGCAAGGGCGAGATGGCGATGATCGAGTTCAAGGATGTCCAGGAGACCACGGTCCCGGACTTCAAGAAGTTCGCCGAAGCCGCCGCGCCGGTGAAGGCGCTCAACCCACAGATCACGGCCGACCGCTTCGCCGATGTCGCGATCGAAGGCATGATGAGCGCGACCCCCGACTGCCACACTTATTACGTCGACAAGACCGGCGGCGTCCATCGCTCGCGGCCCGAGCCGGCGAGCGGATCGCAGGCGCGCGTCCCCACCACCGGCACGTCGCTGGGCGGACCGGACGAGGCGGGCCTCACGGGCCGGATGCTGCCCGGCGGGATCGTCTACATCACCTGGCATGAGTTCGCGGTGACCGGCACGTACAAGATCTTCGACGAGGTCCACAAGATGATGGACAAGGGTCTCGCCGCCGGCGGCAAGGCCTGGCTCTTCGACCTTCGCGGCAACGTGGGTGGCTTCGACTCGGACACGATCGCTGCGTTCTTCCTCAACGGGGAGAAGATGCTCAACGTCATCTACCGCGGCGGGGGCGCCACCGTGTCGACGAGCGCGCGCAAGGAGTGGCGGCTCCCGGACGCCTATCAGCTGCCGCTCGCGATCATCCTCAACGACCGCGGCGGGTCAGGACCCGAGGTCCTCGCGGCCGACCTGAAGGAGAACAAACGGGCCACCATCGTGGGTAGCAGGAGCATCGGCTGCATGGGCGCCACGTCCGTCACGAACATGACCGACGGTTCGAAACTGGCCGTCGTGACCCAGGAATTCACCGGCGCTCAGACCGGGACGATCTACAACAACGTCGGTGTCGTGCCGGACGTGCCCGCCGACGATGTGAGCGCCGTCGACAAAGCGATCGAGATCCTCAAGCAGAAAATGTGATCGCCTTCCGTCTCGGACGAAGGCCCGTTCGCTCGTCGCAGGACTGACCCAGAGGTACCAGTACCAGAGTCACCTTCGTACCGTCGCGCCCGAATCGGGTCTCGCTGTGACGAACTTGGTACCGCTAGTGGGTTGGCGGCTCGCCTTCCTATCGATATGGTCTGCCCACAGACCACTGAGGAATCACTGAGGACGGGATTGGGGGGCCATCACGTCGTGACAGTCGTAGCGGCAAGGGTCGAATCGCTTCCTTCCCTCGAGCAAATGGGTCCGGTGCCGGACGTCATTGAGCGCGCTCGCGGTGGCGACCGCTCGGCATTCGCGGATCTCTACGACACGCACGTCGACGCGGTGTACCGCTACATCCTTTACCGCGTCCGTGAGCCCAGCGACGCCGAAGATCTCACGAGCGACGTGTTCACACGTGCGTTCGCGAACATCCATCGCTACCGCTGGCAGGGCAAATCGTTCCTCGCGTGGCTGTACACGATCGCGCGCAATGCGGTCACCGACCGCCGCCGCCGTCAGCGTCCGACCGTCGACCTCGAGAACGCCTTCGGTCTCGCTGAGGATGGCCCGACCGCGCACGAGCACGCCGTCCGTGGTGAGGAGGTCGACGCGCTTCGCGGCGCGGTGAAGCATCTGACGACCGAACAGCAGGAAGTTCTCGTGCTGCGCTTCGTCGAGAACATGTCGAGCCGCCAGGTCGCGAACATGCTCGGCAAGAACGAAGGCGCGATCCGCGCCCTGCAGTTCCGCGCGCTCGGCCGTTTGCGTAAGCTCATGACGACCGAGGTCGCCTGAGCGCCTGAAACTCAGGGGCTTCGGCGGACATAGACTCATTTAGATGCGGCCCCGTGCTCTTCCCCTGCTCCTTGTCGTGGCGTTGCTCGCTTCCGCTTGCGGTCTGCTGCCGGCCGATCTTCAGCACGAGCTGCTGCCGTCGCAGACGCAGTACAAGACCGCTGAGGCCGCGTATTCGGTCCTGATCGAGCGCCATGTCGACAAACCCACGCCCCAGCAGCTGATCCCGGGCGCGCTCGATGGGATCACGAAATACCTGAAAGACGCCCAAATCGACGCCGCGCCGACGGTCGACCGGCCGACTCTGACGGGGAGCGTGTGGTCCGACTTCGCCAAGTTCACGGGTTCGCTCGACGCCGTCGTGCAGCGCTATCCGACCGCGGACAAGGCCCTCTTGGAACGTGCCGCGGTCGACGGGATGGCGCGGGCGATGAACGAATGCCACACCTATTACCTGGATCCCAACCGCGCGAAGGGCTTCAACCAGCGGCCTGCGCCGGTGACCGGGATCGGCGTCACGATCTTCCAGCCCGAGCCGAATCAGCCGATCGAGGTGATCGATGTGATCGCCGGCACGCCGGCGGAAAAGGCGGGCGTGAAGAAGGGTGACAAGTTCATCCGCGTGAACGGCGAGGACGTCGCGACGCTCACGACCGACGAGGTCGCGAACAAGGTGCGCGGCCCCGAGGGATCGCAGGTGACGGTGACCTTCCTCCGCGGCACGCAGGAGGTCGAGTTCACGATCACTCGCGCGCGATTCCAGAGTCCACTGATCATCTCGCGCATGGAAAGCGATTCGATCGGTTACCTCTCCGCGAAGCAGCTCATCTCGACGGTCGCGGACGATCTGGCGGCGGCCGCACGCACACTCTCGGCCCAAGGAGCGACGGCGTGGATCCTCGATCTGCGCGACGACCCGGGCGGCGAGCTCACGGTCGCGGTGAACGTGGCCAGCCTCTTCGTGCAGCGCGGCACGCTCGTCTATCAGATCGGACGTGATGGTCAGCGCACCGCCGTCGACGCGAATCCCGGCAAGTTCCTCGGTCTCAACAAGCCCCTCGTGGTGCTCGTCAACAAGAACTCCGCCTCAGGCTCGGAGATCATCGCGGCCGGCATCCGCGCCAACGGCGCAGGCACCGTGATGGGCACCCAGACGGCTGGCTGTGTGGGCACCGGACAGCCACGCGAGCTCCCGGACGGGGGCCTGCTGCTCGTGACCCTCACCAAGATGCAGGACGCCAAGACCGGCGCTGACCTCAACGGGCCGGGCAAAGGCGTCGTGCCGGACAAGGTCGTCACAGACCCGGCCGACCAGCAGCTCCAGGCCGCGATCACCTTCCTGCGAGGCCACGTCTAGCTCTGCAGCCCCAGCGCGACGAGGCCCGCGACCAGCACCGCCACTCCCACATACTGGTTCGGCGCGAGCCGCTCATGCAGGACCGCGATCGCTAGTAGCGCGGGGATGAGCGGGTACGCGCCACTGCCGGTCATGACGAAGGACGCGAATCCCGAGGCGATCCCGAGCGACAGCAGCACATTGGCTCCGGTGTCCAGCACGCCGACGATGACGATGAGGATGAGGGCTCGCCGGTCCCGCAGCGGCGCGAAAGAGGGGCGTCGCACGAGGACATAGACGAGGAGCAGCAGCACGCTGAAGACGCGGAGCGGCAAGATCATGCCAAGGCCATCGGTCGCATGGACCGCCGCCGCGTAGAGACATGCCCAGACCGCGAAACCGAAGGTCGCGACGAGCCCATAGCGAACGCCTTCGCTCGGGCGGCCGAGTGTCTTACGCACCTCGCCGAAATCGGTCGACGCGACGACGACACCGACGAACGTCACGGCGATCGCGGCGCCCTGGCCCGCGGTGAGTCGCTCGCCCAGGAGGACCACGATCAGGACCACCGCGAGCGCCGAGTAGCTCGCGACGACTGGACTGACGACCGCGATCGGACCGAGCGCCAGTGCGCGATAGAGCGCGGCCGCGGACGTGACGCCGATGATCCCGAGGACGAAGCCGTATCCGACGAGCTCCGGAGTGAGCACCGGCCAGCGGCCGAGGAGCGCGAGCACGACCGCGTAGCCCACGAGGCTGATGCTCTGCATGCCGATCGACGTGAGAGCGACACCGACGCGACGGGTGGCCATCGCGGCGGCGTAGTCACCGAAGCCGAACGCCAGGGCTGCGCCGACGCCGTAGAGAAGAGCTTCTATGCCTTTCCCATCGCAGGGGGGAACCCCCTGCGAACCCCCCTAGATCACGAGCTGGCGGGGAGCGCGAGTCAGGTTGCGCGAGCCGGTCTCGGTGATCACCAGCATGTCCTCGAGGCGCACGCCGCCGAGCTCCGGCAGGTAGATGCCGGGCTCCACGGTGACGACGTCGCCGGGCGCGAGCGGCTTGGTGCCGGAACGCCCGACCGTCGGCATCTCGTGGATCTCGAGGCCCACGCCGTGCCCCGTGCCGTGGATGAACCCGCGCGGCACTCCGCCGTTCTTGGAGCGCTGCTGTCCGGGCCGCAGCGTGTCGTATCCGGCCTCGAAGATGATGTCCTCGACCAGCTCGTGCACCTCGCGACCGGTCACGCCGGGGCGGAGGGCCTTGATGCCGGCGTCCTGCGCGCGCTTGGTGATCTCGTACATCTTCACGATCTCGGCCGGCGGCTCACCCTTCGAGACGGTGCGCGTCATGTCCGCCCAATACCGCGTCGTCTTGTTCTGCGGAAAGATGTCCATGACGATCGCCTCGCCCGCGCGCAGCGGGCCCGAGCCGATCATGTGCGGGTCGGCGGCCTGCTTTCCGGGCGCGATGATCGCACCCTCCGACACGCAGCCCAGCTCGAGCAGCCGCGACTCGACGACGGCACGCAGTCGCTCGGCGGTAAATGTCTCGCCGTCGAGCTCGAGGGTCCCGTCCGTGCCGACGGTCGCGCGTTTGAGCGCGTCGACGCCTTTCGCCCACGCGTCCTCGGTCGCGCGCTGCGTCGCCTCCAGCGCCTCGATCTCGTCGGGCCGCTTCGCGCGCCGCCGATCGCCGAGCTCGCGGTCGATGACGAGCTCGACGCCCGCGCCGCGCAGCCGCTCGGCCATGCCGAGCGGGAAGTAGGCGCCGACGGCGACGCGTCGCAGGCCGCGCGCCTGGAGGAAACGGTCGATGACCGCGGCGTCGAGCTCCTCGCGCGTCGTCGCGGTCTTCGCGAATTCCTTCGCGCCGAAGTCATCGATGTTGAATACCTCGCTGGCGCGGGACTCCTTGCGCGCACGACCTTCCTCGAGGGAGTTCGCGACGATGACGACATCGCCGTCCTGCTCGAGCGCGATGATCGGATCGGGGGCGAGGAAGCGGGTCACGTGATAGACGTCGGGGAACTTGTACCCGTCGGCGTAGAAGAGGAGTGCGTCGCGCCTTCGGTCGTCCTGAGCGGCCATCGCCGCCAAATCTAGGGCTAACGAGCGCGTGACAGGAGCGGACGCATCAGGGCACCGGCGCCGCGAGCCAGGTCCTCGAGCTGCTCGCGGCAGGGCTCGTCCCGCCGTCGCGCACGCTCCAGTGCCACGAGACCGGCGACCGCACGCTGCCGGCCTTCGAGCCCGCGCCCTTCGGCGCATAGCACCGCGGCCTCCGCACGCGCGCGCATGTAATCGACGACTCCCCCTCCGTCGGCGAGGCCGAGGAGAGCCCGCGCCGCACGCGCGTCGCTGCGGTGACGAGCGGCGTAGTACGCGGCCTCGGTGAACAGGATCGCGTCGGCTGCGGTCCACGTCACCTTCCGGAGGGCGACGGCCGCGTCGAGATGGCGGCCCGCCTCTTCGATCTCGCCCCGGTCGATCGCGGCCTCGTACAGAACGAGCCGCGCGAAGACGTCGTCGGGCGAGCGCTCCATCACGGCGAGCAGGCTTCGATCCCATTCGCGCGGCCGCCTGCCCGACATCGCTTCGGTGAGCATCAACGTCGCAGCCAGGATCCGTCCGCACTCGCGGTTCCGCACCAGCAGCGAGAAGAGCCGCCTCCCGTCGGACAGCTGTTCTCCGCTGCGCAGCGGAAGGAAATTAAGAACCCCCAGGATCACCGACATCTGCGCGATGGCTTGCGTCACGGAAAGTGGATCGCCCAGACGCAGTCCTCCGGCAAGCGCGAACAGCGCCGCGCCCGATACGAGCCCAAGGAGGGGACCTGCGGCTGTGCTCACGATGAGGCCCCAGCGCAGCGGTCCAAGCGCGGCGGCGCGATCGAACGGAACGAGGACCACCCCCGCCTGGAGCGACCGCACGAGCCGCACGCGTGGCCGACCGTGGTCGCGGATCTCGACTGGCCCGAGGTGGACGCGCGCAACGCGCAGCCCGACGAGATAACCCGCGATGACGTGCCCCAGCTCGTGCACGAGCACAGCGACGATGAGCGAGACCACACCGATGCCGAGCGACAGCGCCATGGCCGGCAGGAGCACGAGGAGGCGTTCGCTCATGCGCGAAATGCTGTGCGAAGCGGGCGCTGCGGCGGTGGCAGGACGCGATCAGTCCTCGGCGTGGCGCATGCTTCGCGCGGTGGCGGACACCATTACGGAGCTAATCGCGGAGCGACGCGGCCATTTCCGGATGGAATCGGGTTATCACAGCGGATCGTGGTTCGAACTCGGATCGCTGTTCGATGATCCCGTTACGGTCCGCCCGTTCGTAGCGGAGCTGGCGAGACGCCTTTTCCCGCATCGGCCCGATGCCGTGTGCGGACCGATCACCGGCGGCGCGAAGCTCGCGGACATGATCGCCACCGAATTGGGCATCGATGCCATCGTCGCGGAGCGGTTCGACACGCCGCGTGCGACCGGCCTCTTCCCAGTCCGGTACCGGATCGCTGAGACGCAGCGACACAAGGCGCGCGGGCGAAGGATCGCCATCGTGGACGACGCGATCAGCTCCGGCTCGGCCGTGCGCGGGACCCACGCGGATCTCGTCGCGTGCGGCGCGCTGCCGGTCGCGCTTGGAGCCCTGGTCGTCTTCGGCGATGCCGCCGCCCAGTTCGCGGCGGACAACGGCCTCGCGCTGGAGGCCGTCGAGCGCATGCCGTTCGACATGTGGCGGCCCGCTGAGTGCCCGCTCTGCGAGGCTGGCGTCGCGCTGGATACGGCTGCCGCCCGCTCTGGTTAGAGGGTCATCGCCGGCGCAGCAGCGAAAGGCCCTCACCGGTCGCGATCTCGTCGAAGCCGAGTGCCTTCACGGCCTGCACCTCGGCGAGATGTGTCGCGACATCGCGGTTCACGCTGGGGACCGCGTAGTCG
>JALYLT010000071.1 GCA_030774095.1 Chloroflexota bacterium | reverse complement strand
CCGGATAGATCGCGTTCTGGCGTCGGCCATAGTCGAAGATGATCGCGCCCGACACGAGTGCGATGTCCATCCATTTCGTGGAGTAGCCGCGGTGCGCGAACAGCTCCGCGGCGACGCCGGTCGACGCTTCGAGGCCGTAGAGCGAGCCGCCGGCGAAGCAGATCGCGTTGATCGCGGTGAGGTACTCGCCGTTTATCCCCGGCGATCCGCCGCGCACGTCGATCTGCATCGACGCGACCTTCGGGAAGTGGAAGACCGTGCAACCGGTGGGGCCCTCGGCGTACTCGGCAACGCCGATCTCGAGACCGGGTAAGTCGAACTCGAGCACGCGGCCGCCCTGCGGGACCAGCGGCACGAGATGCGCGGTGTCGTTCGTGATCGGGCCTGCCACGCGTGCGAGGGTACCGCTAGGCCCGCAGCCGCTCCCGCAGTCCGGAGTCGGTGGCGATGCGCACCGCCGCGGCGGCGAGGATCTCCGCTGTGATCATCGCGTTGCGGTGCGCGAGATCGGTCGCCGACGACTCGCGCATCACGTGCGAGTGGCCGGGGATCGACTTCTCGCTCACCGGGAAACCGATGTAGTCCGCCGGCGCGACCTGCGACACGTTGCCGAAGTCCGTCGACGCGAGGACGAACTTCCCACGCACGGTCGGGAGGTCGCGGCGCTTCAGCTCATCCGCCAGGAGGTCGCCGATCCGCGTATTCGGCTTCACCGGCGCGTACATGCGCATGTCATCCACGATGTCCGCCGTCGTTCCCGTCTGCATCGCGGCACCCTGGACCATCTCCGCAAAGGTGCGCTGCATCGCGTCGAGCTGCTCCTTGGTCGCGGCGCGAAGGCCGATGTCGCATTCGGCGAGCTCCGGGATGATGTTCTGTGCCGCGCCACCTTTGGTGATGATCCCGTGGACGCGCGTGTCAGCGGGCAGATGCTGCCGCCAGCCGTCGATAGCGACGAAGAGCCGGATCGCCGCGGAGAGCGCGTTACGGCCGAGGTGGGGCGAGAACGCGGCGTGCGCGGCAACGCCGTGGAAGGTCACGCGTTTCGTGACGACGCCCAGCGAGCTCCCACCGAATTCCCAGTCCGGATCGCCAGACGGGTGCGACGAGAGGACCGCGACCGAGTCGCGGAAGACGCCGGCGTCGATGAGGTCGATCTTGCCACCACCGCTCTCTTCGGCCGGCGTGCCGATCAGCTCGACGCCGATCTCGAGCTCCTCCGCGCGCTCCGCGGCAAGCAGGAACGCGCCGACGTTCGACATCGCGATGAGGTTGTGGCCGCAGGCATGCCCGATCTCCGGCAGCGCGTCGTACTCGGCGAGCAGCGCGACGGCAGGACCCGCGGGTCCAACACGTGCGCGGAAGGCGGTCTCGACGCCGCCGAGCTTCTGGTCGACCTTGTGGCCGTGAGTGCTGAGGAGCGCGGCGATGTTCTTCACCGCGGTCCGCTCCTGGTACGCGAGCTCCGGGGTGCCATGGATCGCACGCGAGAGCGCGACGAGCTCCGTACGCAGCGCGTCCGCGGTCATGCCGGCACCTTCGCGCCGTCCTGTATGGACCGGCGGAGCGATGCGTCCGATGCCACGCGGTGCGCCGCGGCGCCAAGCGCCTCCACGACGAGCAGCGCGTTCCGGTGCGCGAGGTCGCTCGCGCTCGCGTCGCGCATCGCATCGGAGTGGCCCGCGATCGGACGCTCCGTGACCGGGAATCGGATCCAGTCGGTCGGCACCTTCTGCGACACGTTGCCGAGATCCGTTGAGGCGGAAACGAGGAAGCCGCGCTCCGGGTCGACGCCACGTTGCCGGAGCTCGTCCGCGACGACGTCGCCGAGCGCGGTGTTCGCCGCGACCGGGAGGTACATCGGAAGGTACGTCGTGATCTGGACGGTCGTGCCGGTCTCAAGCGCGGCGCCCTGCGCGACATCCGTGAACGTCGCAACCATGTCCTCGAGCGTCGCGACGTCCTTCGCGCGAAGATCGATCTTTGCCTCCGCTCGCGCAGGCACCACGTTCACCGCGTCTCCGCCGTGCGTGATGATCCCATGGACGCGACTTTCGCTCGGAAGGTGCTGGCGCCAGCCGTCGATCCCGACGAAGAGCCTGATCACGCCGTTGAGCGCGTTGCGCCCGCGCTCGGGCGACGATCCGGCGTGCGATGCGGTGCCGTAATACACCACGCGCTTTCCAACGATGCCGAGACCCGTGCCGCTCACGCCCCAGCGAGCCTGTGCCGCGGGATGCGTCGACAGGACGAATGCAACGTCGGCAAAGGCACCGGCGTTGAGCAGGTCGATCTTGCCGCCGCCGGTCTCTTCGGCCGGCGTGCCGATGACCTCGATGGCCATCCCGAGATCGTTCTCCGCCGCCGCGTGCAAGAAGGCGCCGACATTCGTCATGGCGATGAGGTTGTGACCGCAGCCGTGACCGACGCCCGCGAGCGCGTCGTACTCCGCGATGAGCGCGACGGAGGGGCCGGGTGGACCGACGCGTGCGCGAAATGCCGTCTCGAGGCCACCGATACCCATCTGCACCTCGTGCCCGTGACGCTCAAGCAGGGCCGCGATCCGTGCCGCCGCACGGCGCTCCTGATAGGCGATCTCCGGATCGGCATGGATCTCGCGAGAGAGTTGGACCAGCTCGTCGGCGAGCGGCGAGGAAAGTGGCTTCACGACGCTGTATACTGTCCTATAGCGACATTTCCCCTATTGGCTTCTGCCGGGCGCGCGCGCACCTCGGATGCGCCCCCCGGTCCCCATAGGACGTAAAGCAGTAGCGCCAGCACACACCAGCAAGGAGCAACACACCGCTTGGACACCCCAGAGCCCACCCAACCACAGACACCCGAATCGAACCCCACAGCTGCGGCGACCCCCACGACCACCGAAACAAATGGCGCGGGCGGTCCTAGCAACGGCCCGACGAACGGGCCCGCCGCACCGGCCACGCGCCGCGATGCGCCACCCGCAGCACCCGGGGGCGGCCCCCGTTCAGCGAGCGAAGCGAGCGTGCGCAAGTACTACACGATCACCGAGCTGAACGAGGCGAAGCCGAAGGACATGCTGGCGATCGCCAAGGAGTTCGGCGTCACCGACATCACGCCCGCGACGCTCAAACCGGAGCTCATCACCCGCATCCTTCAGGCCCAGACCGAAGCCCAGGGCAACATCTTCGCCCAGGGCATCCTCGAGATCGTCGAGGACGGCTTCGGCTTCCTCCGGCGCCGCAGCCTCCTTCCCTCACCCGATGACGTGTACGTCGGCTCGAGTCAGGTGCGCCGACTCGGTCTACGCACCGGCGATTACGTCACCGGGCAGACCAGACCACCGAAAGACAATGAGAAGTACTTCAGCCTGCTGCGCGTCGAAGCCGTGAACGGCGTCGACCCCGAGGTCGCCAAGCGCCGACCGCTCTTCGAAGCGCTCACGCCCGTCTTCCCCGATGAGATGTTCGACCTCGAGATCGAGGGCGCGAACCTCAGCCAGCGGCTCATCAACCTCGTGAATCCCCTCGGCTTCGGTCAACGCGCGCTCATCGTATCGCCGCCGAAGGCCGGCAAGACGACCCTGCTCAAGGACATCGCGAACGGCATCGCCGGGAACCATCCCGACGTGCACATCATGGTCGTGCTCGTCGGCGAGCGTCCCGAGGAAGTGACCGACATCCGCCGCTCGATCAAGGGCGAGGTCTTCTCGTCCACCTTCGACGAGCCGACCGAGAACCACACCCGCGTCGCGGAGCTCGCGCTCGAGCGCGCGAAGCGACTGGTCGAGACGGGACGCGACGTCGCGATTCTCCTCGACTCGGTCACGCGCCTCGCGCGCGCGTACAACCTCGCCGTACCGCCATCGGGCCGAACGCTCTCCGGTGGTATGGACCCGGTCGCGCTCTACCCGCCGAAGCGCTTCTTCGGTGCCGCGCGCAACATCGAGGGCGCCAACGGACAGGCGGCCGGATCGCTCTCGATCTTCGCCACCTGTCTCGTCGACACCGGCAGCCGCATGGACGACGTGATCTACGAGGAGTTCAAGGGCACCGGCAACTCCGAGATGATCCTCGACCGCAAGCTGCAGGAGCGCCGCACGTTCCCGGCGATCAACATCCCCGCCTCGGGTACGCGCCGCGAGGAGATGCTCCTCTCGCCCGAGGTCATGAAGCAGGTCATCCTGCTGCGCAAGATGCTCTCCGCCGTCGGTCAGATCGAAGGTACCGAGCTCCTGCTACAGCGGCTCGGTAAGACGAAGACCAACAAGGAATTCCTCGCTTCGATCGCGAAGGCCATGGAGGCCGACAGCAAGAATTAGCGTCAGAACCCGGCGAGACACATGCTAAGGCTCGCTTGACTGGACGGTTAAGGTCACTAACGTGCGGTTTGTCGGGACCGCCAGGGGTATCGCCAGTGGACGTAGCCGCAGGATTCCGCTCAGCTTCTACCTAGTCGGCCTGCTGATCCTCTTTCTTTTGACCGCGGCGGGAGCCGCAGTTCTCGTCCGCGCTCAGGCCGGGCAGGACGCCGAGCGGACCGGACGTCAGGAGGCGATGTTCGCCGCCGATCTCGCGGCCTCGGAAGTGTCGAGCGCGTTGGCACAGATCGAGGAGATCGTGACCGGGACCGCAGCGAGTCCAGCCGTCACCGGTGTGTTCGTGCCGGGCTCCCCTTGCAACGTCACCGTCGGTGCGATCGGCGTCCTCCAGATCACCCACCTTGATTTCACGTTGCCCAGCGGCAGCGTCACCTGCTCCAGCGCGGGATCCACGCCGAGCGATGTGTCGTACGGCGGCGCCGCCTGGTTGACCGAAGCGCTGCGCGGGCCGGTGTTCGCGGCACCGGTCCTCGACCCACGGACCGGACACGCGAGCGTTGTGACCGCGGCGCCGGTGAAAGACCTGGGCGTCGTTGCCGCTTTCGCGGACCTGACCGACCTGGGGCCGACGCTGGCCAAGCGCTTCGGAGGTCCGCGCACGCTTGAATTCCTCGTGACCGCGCCGGATGGCAAGACGGCATTGGCGCGCTCGGTGGACGCGGTGCGCTGGTCCGGCACGCCCATCGACGGCACACCCTTCGCGAGCACCTCTCAGTCGACGCGCCTGGACCTCGACGGCACCACTCGTGTGTACGGACAGGCAACGGCGGGCGCCCGCGGCTGGAAGGTGTACGCGGGTGCGGAGGAAAGGGCTGTCGCCGCCGGCGCCGACAACCTGCTCCGTCAGGAGCTGATCGTGATCAGCGTCGGCCTCGTCGCGATCCTCCTCGGCACGCTGTTCGTGTATCGGCGCGTCGTCGGTCCGGTGCACGCGCTCAGCCGTGCGGTCAGCGGAGTGACGGACCCGACGCTCGCAGGTCCGGTGAGCGTGACCGGTCCCGCGGAGATCGTCCGGCTTGCCGAGAACTTCAATGAGCTGCTTGCCACGGTCAAGATGCAACTGGCCGAACATCGACGTGACGAAGCGAACGCCCGCGCGACGCTCGATGCGTCACTCAGCGCCATCGTCGGCATGGATGGGGACGGCACGATCGTCGAGTGGAGTCGACAGGCAGAGGCAACGTTCGGCTGGTCGAGGGACGAGGTGATGGGACGGCCCCTTGTTTCGCTGATCGTGCCGGAGCGCTACCGAGCCCGACACAACGCGGGACTGGCCGAGTACCGCCGCACCGGCGCCGGTCCGGTCCTTGGGAAGCGCCTCGAGCTCGAAGCCTTGAGGCGCGACGGTCGCGAGATCGCCGTCGAGCTGTCGATCACGCCGGCGGAGACTCCCGCGGGTCATCTCTTCACCGCGTTCATCCGTGACATCAGTGAGCGGCGGCAATCCGAGCAAGAGCGCCTCGGGCTCGAGGAGAAGCTGCGGCAGGCCGAGCGTCTCGAGGGCATCGGTCGGCTTGCCGGTGGCATCGCCCACGACTTCAACAACATCCTCGCGGTGGTCATGAACTATTCACAGTTCGTCGAGGACACCCTGCCGCCTGGGAGCGAGGCGCGTGAAGATGTCGTTCAGATCCGTCAGGCGGCCGAGCGCGGCGCCACATTCACACGGCAGCTCCTCACCTTCGCGCACCGCGGCGCGGTCGATCCGCAGGACGTCCAGCTCAACACGATCCTGCGTGACCTCCGAACGATGCTGCGACGCACGATCCCGGCGAGCGTGAGCATCGACCTGCGCCTCGCGCCGGATCTCTGGACGATCTATATCGACGTCGGGCAGCTCGAGCAGCTTGTTCTGAATCTCATCGTGAACGCTGCCGATGCCATGCCGGACGGAGGCACCGTGCTCCTCATGACGACGAACGTCGAGAGCAATGGGCATGCTCCGACGGCACCGGGTGTACCGACGCCGGCCCTCGTTCGCCTCGAGGTAGGCGACACCGGTCACGGCATGTCGAAGGATGTTCTGGCGCGAGCGTTCGAGCCGTTCTTCTCCACCAAGCCGAAGGGGAAAGGCACCGGACTCGGTCTCGCGACGGCGTATGGGATCGTTCAGCAGGCGAAAGGCACGATCTCGATCCGCTCCGTTGTTGGCCAGGGGACGACGGTGCGCGTTGAGATCCCCGCGGAGGTCGGCGTGCAGCCGACGCCAGCGAGGCTCCGCGCGTCGACCGTCTCGGACGTCGCCCCGAGCACAGCGATGGTCCTCGTCGTCGAGGATGAGGCGGTGGTTCGCAAGGCCGTCGTTCGGATCCTCGCTGATCGCGGCTACGGCGTGCTTCAAGCTCCCGGACCCACGAGCGCGATCGAGATCGCCGGACAGTGGTCGGGTCCGATCGATCTTCTGTTGACGGACATCGTCATGCCCGACATGTCAGGAGACGAGCTTGCGCGAGCACTGCGCAAAGGTCGGCCGCGGCTTGGCATCGTCTACATGACCGGTTACAGCGGTGAGATCGACGCCGCCGCGCTGAGGATCGACGGACCAGTCGTCCAAAAACCGTTCACGCGCGACTCCCTCCTTGCGGCGGTGGAGGGAGTGCTGGCAGAGAAGGTCTGACCTCCGCAAGGGCTGGCCGTACTTTTCACGAGTCCTGAGCGGAGGTACTCATGGTCCGCCCGTCCGCGACCGGCCTCGCGACCGCCTTCTACCGTCTGTACCTCCTCGAGTCGCTCGCGTCGACGACGGCTCGCCCGGGGACGTTGCTCGCGGCGATCTCGTCCGAACGCCTTCCGCTCGCGAGCGGTGCGTTCGGACGCGCGCTCCAGTCGCTCCTTGAAGGTGGCCACCTGGTCCCCGCGCCGGAGGCCGCTGTCGCGCTCACGCCCCTTGGTGCGGCCGAGCGGCTTGCGGAGCGCGAACGGTGGCGCGCCGTGATCCCCACGGTCCTTCGTCTCATCGCCGAGCCGGAGCCTGGTCCGCGACCCGCGCCCGTGCTCGCGGAATCGCCGGCGGTCGCCTACCGCACCGCTGCTGTCGCGGAGTCATACCTCGATCGTGTGCTCGTCGGTGCGCTCAGGGAGCGCGTGGCCGATGCCCGCGATGGCGGGCGCGCCTTCGCGCTCGTCCTCGGTGTCGCCGACGTCGACGCGGCGTCGGAGGCGACGCGGCGCGCGATCGTCCATCGCTGCATCCGCGCCACGCTGGGCGGCGCGTCGACTCTGTTCGGCGGAGACGCGAGCGCTTTCCGCTACGGCGACTCGGGCGTCGCGTTGGTGGCGCCGATCATCGGGGACGAGGGGCGTGGCGTGCGGATCGCGACCCTGCTTCGCGTGCGACTCGATGAGCTGCTGCGGACCATGACGGTCAGCGTGCGCGCATTCGCCGGTGCCCGCTGGAATGTTCGCGTCGGTCAAGCGACCTGGAGCGCGGACCTCGTGACCAGCGGCGCGGTGCTGCGGATCGCGCAGGACGCGCTCGCGCGCGATGAGGCTGAGCGGCGACCCGCGGCCTAGTTGTCCCGGACCCGCGCGCGCCGAAGCGCTGTATCAAGACGAGCGATGAATTCCTGCGGTGCAGAGGGTTTCGCGAGCCAGTCGTCCGACGCGCCGACCAGCGCGCCGAGCCGCGCGAACTCCTCATGATGCCCAGCCATGAACACAAAGGGGATCCCACCGACCACACCGCGGAGCTGCGGCAGCGCCGGGGCGTATTCAGGTTGGAGCTCGATCAAGATCGCGTTCGGTCTGAAGTCGGCGGCCGCTTCGGCGGCTGCGGCTGGATCTGACGCGAGGAGGCAGGTGTGACCCGCGTGCTCGAGCACGCGCTGCAGCGATCGGCCCAGCTGAGGATCGTCGTCGATAATGAGGATGCGGCTCATGCGACCATCACCAGACCGACGCGATCGATGAGCTGCTGCTTCGAGAACGGCTTCGCGAGGAACGGAGCGCCCTTCGCGAGCTCGCTGCCCATCGGATCGCCCGAGACGAAGAGGAACTTGGCGCGGGGCTGCGTCTCTCGAAGGCGGACCGCGAGGTCGGGTCCGCGCTGGTCGGTGAGGAAGATGTCCGTCACCACGAGATCGATCGCCCCGCGTTGCTCAAAGCAGATGCGCACCGCCTCGCTCGCGGTCGCGGCATGCAGGACGTTGAAGCCCTGGCTGGAGAGGATGCGGTGGGTGGCGACGCGAAGGCTGTGCTCGTCGTCGACGATGAGCACGGTGCTCCCGTTGACCTCGTGGACCGGCGTCGTGGGAATGACCTCAGCAGGCGCCGCGGAGACCGGGGTCGGCGCCGGCACGTATCGCTGCAGCCACGGCAGCACGGCGTCAGCAGGCATCGGCCTAGCGATGAAGTAACCCTGCGCGCGGTCGCAGCCGAGAAGCTTGAGACGCTCCAGCGTTGCCTCGTCCTCGACGCCCTCGGCGACCGCGTCAAGGCCGAGCGCGTGGCTGAGGTCGATCGCGGTGCGGACGATCGACGAGGTTTGCGGGTCACGCATGAGGCGACTGATGAACGACCGGTCGATCTTGACCTCGTCCAGAGGCAGCTGATTGAGATAGCTGAGCGAGGAATAGCCGGTGCCGAAGTCGTCCACGGCCACGCGGACGCCCAGCTTCTTGATGGCCGCGAGCGTCAGCGACGCCTGCACGGGGTCGGTCATGACATCTGTTTCGGTGACCTCGATCGTGAGCTGCGAAGCGGGCACGCCGTGATCCGCGACCGCCTGCGCGATCACGGTCTCGAGATGCGACGAGGCGAACGCCTTGGCGCCGACGTTGACGCTGATGCCGACCGGATGCCCGACCAGGGCCCACGCCGCGCTCTGCCGCATCGCCTCGCCGACCACCCAGTCCGTGAGCGGCACGATGAGACCTGTCCGCTCCGCGAGTGGGATGAACTGCGCCGGAGGGACCAGCTCGCCGTTCCGTTGCCAGCGCATCAGGGCTTCGAAGCCGAGGACCCTGCGGCTCGTCAGGTCGAGCAGTGGCTGGTAGTGCAGACGCAGCTCGCCACGTTCGAGTGCTTGCCGTAGCTCGCCGAGC
>JALYLT010000070.1 GCA_030774095.1 Chloroflexota bacterium | reverse complement strand
TCCCCAACGCGATGTTCAAGGTGGAGCTCCAGAACGGGCACGCGGTGCTGGCACACATCTCGGGGAAGATGCGGATGAATTTCATTCGTGTCGTCCCGGGGGACAAGGTCCTCGTTGAACTGTCGCCATACGACTTGAAGCGGGGCCGCATCACGCGAAGGGTCCGGTACTAGCGTTTGAGGTCAAAAACGTGAATCACGCGGCCAAGTGGCGAGAAGAGGGTCCGAAGTGAAAGTGCGGGCGTCAGTCAAGAAGCGTTGCGATAAATGCAAGATCATCCGGCGCGACCGTCAGATCCTCGTGATCTGCTCGGAGCCCAAGCACAAGCAGCGTCAGGGTTAGGGGGAGAGGAATGGCACGTATCGCCGGCGTTGACATCCCGCGCGAGAAGCGCGTCGACGTGTCTCTTCGCTACATCTTCGGCATCGGGCCGACGACCGCGCGTGAGGTGCTCGAGCAGGCGCGCGTCGACGGCGCGGTCCGGGTGCGCGATCTCACCGAGCCTCAGGTCGCGAAGATCCGCGAGATCATCGACCGCGGCTTCACGGTCGAGGGTGACCTCCGCCGCGAGGTCGCGATGAACATCAAGCGTCTCCAGGAGATCGGCAGCTATCGGGGCCTTCGGCACCGTAGGGGCCTGCCGGTGCGCGGTCAGCGCACGCGGACGAACGCGCGCACGCGCAAGGGTCCACGTAAGACGGTGGCTGGAAAGAAGAAGTCGGTGTCGAAGACGTAATGGCGAAAGACAACAAGGACGTCGCCACCAAGGACCGGGCGGAGCGCCGAGACGCCGCGGCCAAGGCGCCCGCGAAGGATAAGAAGGAAGGCCCGCCGGACGCCGAGCAGGCGGCCGCCGCCGAGAAGGCCGCACCGCGCAAGAAGCGCGAGCGACGCGTCGTGCCGCGAGGCGCCGCGCACATCAAGGCCTCGTTCAACAACACGATCATCTCGATCAGCGATCCCGTTGGGAACATCATCGCGTGGTCGTCCGCCGGCGCGTCCGGATGGAAGGGCTCACGCAAGAGCACCCCGTACGCGGCGCAGGTCGCTGCCGAGAACGCCGCGCGCAAGGCGATCGATACCGGCATGAAGACCGTCGAAGTCTTCGTGCGCGGTCCGGGCGCCGGGCGCGAGGCGGCGATCCGCGCGCTCGAGGCGACCGGTCTCGAGGTCACCGCGATCACCGACGTCACGCCCATCCCGCACAACGGTTGCCGCCCACCAAAGCGGCGGAGGGTCTAAATGGCGCGCTACACCGGTCCGGTCTGCCGTCTCTGCCGCCGGGAGGGCATGAAGCTCTTCTTGAAGGGCGAGAAGTGCCTCACGAAGTGCACCTTCGAGCGGCGCAGCTCGCCGCCGGGCATGCATCAGCAGCGGCGCCGCAAGGTCTCGGACTTTGCGCTTCAGCTTCGTGAGAAGCAGAAGGCGCGTCGGATCTACGGCGTGCTCGAGCGCCAGATGAAGAACACGTTCGACCAGGCCGCGGAGATCAAGGGCGCGACGGGCGAGGTCATGCTCCAAAATCTTGAGCGGCGCCTCGACAACACCGTGTATCGCGCCGGGTTCGGGAAGTCGCGTTCGCAGGCGCGCCAGCTCGTGGCGCACGCGCACATCAAGGTGAACGGCACCGTCACGAAGACGCCCAGCTATCAGGTGAAGCCGGGCGACACCATCACTGTGAGAGAGACGAGCCGCGACTCGAACTATTTCAAGGAGATGCTGGCCTGGGCGAAGACGCAGACGCGTCCCGGCTGGCTGGAGACCGATCCCGACAACTTCAGCGCCAAGGTGCTGGCCGTGCCGTCGCGCGATCAGATCGAGGCACAGGTCAACACACAGCTCATCGTTGAGCACTATTCCCGTTAGCTCGGCAGGAAGGAACAGCCAATGACCATAGTGGAACTGGAATACCCCAAGATCGAGCGCATCGAAGGCGACGAGCGCTACGCGAAGTTCGCGTGCGAGCCGCTCCCGCCGGGTTACGGCACGACGCTCGGCAACTCGCTGCGCCGCGTGCTGCTGTCATCGCTCCCCGGCGCGGCCATCACCGCCGCCCGCGTACGCGGTGTCGCGCACGAGTTCTCGACGATCCCCGGCGTCAAGGAAGACGTCGTGCAGATCGTCCTCAACCTGAAGCAGATCCGTCTCCGCTCGTTCTCGAACGAGCCGGTCTCGCTCACGATCGAGAAGGAAGGCCCCGGCGTCGCGACCGCGGCGGACATCATCACCACCAGCGAGATCGAGATCGTGAACCCCGAGGCGCCGATCGCGACGCTCGAGCCCGAGGCGTCACTCTGGATGGAGCTCACGATCGAGACCGGTCGCGGCTTCCACTCCGCCGAGCGGCGCGAGGGCCTGCCGATCGGTGTCATCCCGATCGACGCGCTCTACAGCCCGGTCAAGAAGGTGAACTTCGCGGTCGAGAGCACACGTGTCGGTCAGGTGACCAACTACGACCGCCTGATCCTCGAGGTCTGGACGGACGGCACGACGACGCCGGACGAGGCCGTCGCGCAGGGTTCGAACATCCTCGTGCAGCAGTTCAGCATGTTCGCCGGGCTGACGAAGACGCAGACCGCGATCGCCGCGCCGGACCGCACGAACGGCAGCGCGCTTCCGTCGGCCATCTCCGACATGCCGATCGAGGACCTCGATCTGCCACAGCGCGCGTTCAACTCGCTCAAGCGACACGGCATCACCAAGGTCGGCCAGCTCCTTCAGACCCCGGACGAAGAGCTGCTCCGCATGCGCAACTTCGGCAAGAAGTCCCTCGACGAGATCAAGGAGCGCCTCGCCGCGCGCGGGCTCATCGAAGCACCGGTGCGCGACGAGAGCGTCATCGATGACAGCGGTGCGTTGGACGGCGGCGCACTGGAGGGCGAACCGTCCGATGACGGCGAAGACGAGACGCCCAGGGACGAGGAGTCCTAGTTGCCCCATCAGGTCCATCAGCGCAAGTTCGGGCGCACGACCGGCCAGCGACGCACGATGCTGAAGAACCTCACGCTGTCGGTGCTGCGTTACGAGCGCGTGAAGACCACCGAGGCGAAGGCCAAAGAGATCCGCGGCTTCGTCGATCGCATGATCAATCTCGGCAAAGACGGTTCGCTTTCGGCCCGCCGGCGCGCCCGAGCCTGGCTGCCCGAGCAGGTCATCGTCGAAAAGGTCTTCGACGACCTCGCGAAGCGCTACCCCGACCGTACGTCCGGCTATCTGCGCACGACACACCTGGCGCGGCGGGTCGGAGACTCCGCGCCGCTGATGCTGCTCGAGCTCATGCCGGCCACTGAGGAGAAGAAGGCCGAGGCCGAGACCGACGCCGCTCCGAAGCGCCGCCGGCTGGGTCTACCGCGTCGCCGCGAGAAGGCTGCCGCCGAGCCGGCGAAGGCCGAGAGCGCGCCCGCGAAGAAGCGGGCTCCGGCGCGCAAGAAGACGACCGCGGGTGCGAAGGAGGCATAGCCAGCGACTGAGACGAAGCACTGGAAGGCGCGCGTGGCGTACGACGGGACCGCATATGCAGGGTTCCAGATCCAGCCGAACGCGCCGACGGTGCAGGGCGAGCTCGAACGCGTCCTCGCGGTGATCTGCGGGGAGCCGGTGCGGATCACCGGTGCGGGTCGGACCGACGCGGGGGTGCACGCCAGCGGGCAGGTGATCGATCTTCGGACGACGAGCGGTCTCGGAACAGAGGAGCTGGGGAGAGGGGTCAACGCCCTTCTCCCCGAGGACATCGCGATCTCGGAGGTGGAACCCGCGGAGGATTCGTTCCACGCGAGGTTCTCGGCGACGGGACGCACATATGAATATCGGATCCGCAACGCGGCGGTGCGAGACCCGCTCTGGACGCGGCGCGAGCACTGGCACCCGGGCGAGCTGGATGTCGCGGCGATGCGCGCGGCGGCGGCTCACCTGATCGGACGCCACGATTTCGGGGCGTTCGCGGCGGGCGAGTCGGGCGAACGCACGGTGAAGCGCGCCGAGTGGATCTCCGAGGGGAGCGTGCTCCGCTTTGAGATCGAGTCGGACGCGTTCCTCCGCGGAATGGTCCGCGGCATCGTGGGAACGCTGCTGTGGGTCGGTCGCGGCAAGGTGACGGTCGAGCGCTTCGCGGAGGTGCTCCAGGCCAGGGACCGCGCGCTCGCGGGGCCGAGCGCGCCGGCGAAGGGTCTGTGCCTGGTGGCGGTCCGGTATGGTGGCGAGCGTAGACGACAGGACGGAAGCGAGAACTGGGAATGATGACAAAGACATACGCGGTAAAGAGCGCAGAGATAAAGCGCGAGTGGCGAGTGGTCGATGCCGATGGGGCGACCCTTGGTCGTCTTGCGACGCGCATCGCGACCCTGCTGCGCGGAAAGCACCGCGCGACGTTCTCAACGCATATCGACACCGGCGATCCGGTCATCGTCCTGAACGCGTCCAAGATCAAGGTGACCGGGCGCAAGCTCCAGGCGAAGCAGTACGTCCGGCACTCCGGCTACCCGGGAGGTTTGCGGACGGAGAGCCTCGAGCGGCTGCTTGCGCGGCGTCCTGAGGAGGTCATCCGAAGGGCCGTGCGCGGAATGCTTCCGCAGAACCGCCTGGGCGAACAGATGATCCGCAAGCTCCACGTGTATGCCGGACCCGACCATCCGCACGCCGCCCAGCGTCCCACCGAGCTGAAGGAGGCGACAGCGCGATGAAGTCAGCACCGTATTTCCAGGGGACCGGTCGACGGAAGACGTCGATTGCGCGCGTCCGCCTCGTGCCTGGCGAGGGCACCGTCGTCGTCAACGGGAAGGCGCTGGACGACTACTTCGGCCGTGACGGCGCCACCGACCGCGCGACCCTGCCGTTCACGGTGACCAACACCGCGCGCCGTTTCAACGCCATGATCAAGGTGGAAGGCGGCGGAGTGACCGGCCAGATCGGCGCGATCGCCCACGGCATCGCCCGCGCGCTCCAGCAGATGGACAAGGAGCTCGGGCCGGCCCTCCGGCGCGCTGGGCTGCTGACGAGAGATCCTCGCGCCAAGGAGCGGAAGAAGCCGGGCCTCAAGCGGGCACGCAAAGCGCCGCAGTTCACCAAGCGCTAGCGGGGGCGCTCCCTGCCAGCGCACACTAAGGGCGCTGTGAGCACACGCTCGTCCGACTTCAACTACAAGGTCGCGCTGGCATCCGGTCTGAAGAGCCTCCAAGGTGGTCGGCTTCGGCAGGCCGAGGAGCAGTTTCGCTACCTGCTCACGCATTTCCCCGCGGCCGACGGTGGGTACCGCGGGCTCGCGAAAGTGCTGATCGAGGAGGAGGACCGTCCCGCTGCGCTGCGGATGCTCCTCGACGGTGGTGCCGCCGTCGCGAAGGCTGGTCAGCGCACCAGTGCGATCGGCCTTTACCGCGACGCGACCGCGCTCGACCCGAACGATCTCACGGCACATCGCCGTCTTGCGGCCGCGCTCACGCTGGCCGGCGAGTCCGGCACGTCAGAGGCGGAGTACGTGCGCTTCATCGAAGCCGCATTGCTCGTGGGAGCGAAGGAGCGCGCTCGTCTCGAGGCGGAGTTCGCGCTCGAACGGCTTCCGGAGTCGCGCGAGCTTATACGTGTCGCGCGCAGGCTTGGGATGGATGTGCGGGAGCCGCCGCCTCCACCGGCAACCGCGCCGCAGCGCGCTCCCGCTCCGGTGCCATCGCGCCCAGCGACGGCGACGACGACGACAAGACCGGCAACCGTCGAACAGGATCGCGCCGACCTCATGCGCTCCGCATTCGGCAGTGTTCAGCCGCGGCAGGAGCCCGCACCATCCTCGCAGCCCTCGGTCCGCGATACAGCTGCGCCCGAGCCGGCGCCCGCGCCCGCGATCTCCGATGCGGCCCCGGTCGCGCAGTCGTCGTCCTCGTCATGGTCGGATCCGTGGTCGTCGGACTCGAGCGACCCGCAGGCGGTCACTCTCGGAGGCAGTGACAGCGAAAAACAACCGGCCGACGACGCCGATTCGCAGGCGGTCGAAGCGAACGCCGCGCGCTATCTCGCGAAGAAGGATCCACGTGGTGGAGACGCTGCGCTCGAAGCAGCGCGCCGCTACATCGCGGATGGACGGAACGACGCGGCATCCGACCTGTTGCTGCAGCTCATCTCGAGTGGGGTGGCGGATCATGACGCGCAGCGGTTGCTTGTCGATGTCGTGCGTACGCTCGGCAAGCGCGACGTCGCGAAGGCGAAGTGCCAGCTCCTGGTGCAGGCACTTCGGCTCGAGGGGCGCGAGGACCTTGCTGCGGAGGTCGAGCAGCTGGCCCTGGCGGATTAGATGGACCTCCTGAACGAGCAACTGCAGAAGATCTTCAACGGCCAGTGCTGCGGCTGGAACAATGTCCTCGACGTCCTCATCGTCGCCGTCTTCATCTATTACGTGCTCGTTCTCATTCGCGGAACGCGCGCGGTGCAGCTGCTGCTCGGCGTCCTTGTCCTCGTCGGGATCTATGGGCTCGCCGTGCTGCTGAAGCTCGAGCTGACGAAATTCGTGCTGTCGGCGGTCTTCGCGTTCGCGGTCTTCGCGCTTCTGATCGTGTTCCAGCCGGAGCTGCGTCGTGCGCTCGGACAGCTGGGACAGCTCGGCCCGCTCAACCGCCTCCTGGTGCAGCAGCCGGATGAAGAGGTGGATCACGTCGTCGACGAGCTCGTCCGCTCAGCGCTGCTCATCGCCGAAGCGCGGCACGGCGCGCTCATCGTCGTCGAACGCAGCACCGGGCTGCAGGACTACAGCGAGACCGGCGTCCCCGTGAACGGGAAGCTCACGGCGGAGCTGCTCGCGTCGATCTTCATGACGCGCTCCCCGCTGCACGACGGCGCGGTGATCGTTCGTGGCGGCCAGATCCTCGCCGCCGCGTGCCTGCTGCCGCTCGAGGAAACACCGGAGCGCGCGGCGCACCGCTACGGCATGCGCCACCGCGCGGCACTGTCGGTGAGTTCGCAGACCGATGCGGTCGTGGTCGTCGTTTCCGAGGAGACGCAGGCGATCTCGATCGCCTCGAACGGACGCATGATCGGCGGCCTCGACGAAGAGCGCCTGCGGCGCGTGCTCTCGTCGCTCCTCCGCAACCGCATCCAGCCGCTGCCCTTCCGCAGCAAGGCGTCCTAGCGGTGCGCGCGGTCCAGGGTCTGCGCCCCGCCTTGCTGCGCCGACGGGTCGATGTCCGGCGGATCATCACCCACGATTTCCCGCTCAAGGCCATCGCGGTCGTCATCGCTGTCGTCTTCTGGGTCGCCATCACGCAGAACCGAACACCGCAGCCAGTGACGGTGGCGTTCGATGGTCGAATCCCGGTCGAGCGTCCGGAGAATCCAGTGGGCTATGTGCTGCGTGGACAGCTCGGTGAAGTCGTTGTGACGCTTCGGGGCGCGCCAGGAGTCGCGGACCGAGTCGCATTGTCGGAGCTGCACGCGACGTTCGATGTGAAGTCGCTCACCCTTGGGCAGACCGAGCCACAGGACGCGCGCGTGATGGTCACGGTCGCGAAGGATGGCGTCGAGGTCGTGGACGTTTCACCGCTCACGGTCTCCGTTCGTGTCGAGCGGCTCATCTCGCGCGTGCTGCTCGTGCAGCCCCGCTTCGCGAACGAACCGCCGACGGGTGCGCGCGCGGGAGATGCGGCGGTGACGCCGACCGAGGTGAGGGTGACCGGGCCAGAGACAGACATCGGGCGGATCACCGCGGTCCTCGGGACGGTGCGCTTCGGCGACGCGCAGACCGACATCGAGACGAGCACGCCGGCGATACCGGTGGACGCTGCGGGCATCGCCATCGACGGACTCCAGGTCGAGCCCGGCGTCGTCGTCGTGAAGGTGCCAGTGCTGCCGACAGCGACGACGCGGACGGTGCCCGTGGTCTTCGCGCTGCGCGGCGTCGTCGCGCCGGGCTACTGGGTCGTCGGTATCGCGATGGATCCCTTCGCGGTGACGGTGCGCGGCGACGAGCAGGTGCTGTCGGCGCTCGATCGCATCGAGACCCTTCCGATCGACATCGGCGACCTCAGCGCAACGAAGAAGCTGAGCGTCGGGCTGTCGCTCCCTGCAGGCGTTACGCTCCTGCGTCCCACGGACGTGTCCGTGACCGTGACGGTGCAGGCCCTGACCGGTACACGCCTGTTCAGCGCCGCGGTCGTGGTCACCGGGCTCGCCACGAACCTGACGGCGGACCTCGACCAGACGAGCGTCGGCGTGCTGGTCGCGGGACCGGTCCCGGCGCTCGCCAGCCTGCCGCCCGAGCAGGTCGTCGCCTCGATCGATGTCGCCGGGCGCGCGCCCGGCACCTACATGCTCGACGTGGCAGTCCGCGTGCCCTCAGGTATCAGCGTGCAAACGGTGCAGCCGGCGCGGGTCACGGTCACGATACGTCCCCGATGAATCGTCTTGCTCCATCTCCCGGCTGCGCCGGGGAGACACGCTCAGGGCTGGCGGTATTCGCTCGTCCCGCACGCTCGCTGCGCTCGCTGACAGGGGCCCCTGCCCCTGAGCACACTCCTCGCTCATGACTCGTCTTTTCGGGACGGACGGCATCCGCGGGGTCGCGAACAAGGATCTCACGCCCGAGCTTGCGCTGCGCCTCGGTCGCGCCGCGGGACACGTGCTCGGAGGACCGGGCCACCGCGTCGTGGTCGGACGCGACACGCGACGCAGCGGACGCATGCTCGAGAGCGCCCTCGCGGCGGGTTTGTGCTCGGTCGGGATGGAGGTCCGCCTTGTCGGCCACATCCCAACGCCCGGCCTCGCGTACCTCGCGCGTACCGGGGACTTCGTCGCGGGCGGCGTGATCAGCGCCTCGCACAATCCCGCGCCGGACAACGGGATCAAGTTCTTCGATCACGGTGGAGTGAAGCTCCCGGACGCCACCGAGGATGAGATCGAGGCCGCGATGACCGGGGACGACACGCTCCCGCGCCCCACCGAGGGAGGCATCGGCCTGGTGGGAGACTCGCGCGGCCTGGTGAAGGAGTACGAGGACTTCCTCGTGTCGCTTGCGCCGAAGCTCGATGGTGTCCGCGTGGTTCTGGACTGCGCGAACGGCGCGACGTATCGCGTGGCGCCGTCCGTGTTCGCCCAGAGCGGCGCTGACGTGCTGACGCTCTTCGACACGCCAGACGGCGCGAATATCAATGCCGGCTGCGGCGCGACGCAACCCGAAGCGCTGCAACGGGCTGTCGTCGACCGGAAGGCCGACATCGGCTTCGCGTTCGACGGCGACGGCGACCGCGTCATCATCGTTGATGCCCGTGGCGCGCTACACGACGGCGACTTTGTGCTCGCGCTCGCGGCCCGGCACTTCGCCCGGCATGGACAGCTCGAGCCCAAGGTCGTCGTTGGCACGGTCATGTCGAACGGCGGTCTCGAGGCGACCCTCGCGCGCGACGGCATTCGTTTGGCGCGCACGAAGGTCGGCG
>JALYLT010000069.1 GCA_030774095.1 Chloroflexota bacterium | reverse complement strand
CCGACCTAGGTCAACGACCAGCCCGGCGAGCGGCTCTCGAGCCACTTTGGCGCATCACGCGAGCCGAGCAGCAGCGCGACCTTCGCGTAGACCTCGGCGTCGGTCGCGGTCGCAGCGAGCACCGACACCTCGGTGAGGTCGGTCCTCGCGGGAAGGCCGGTGCGCGGATCGATGAGGTGGTGGCCGCCTGCCCAGGCGCGCTTCGTCGTGCCGCTCGTCGCGGCGCCCATGTCCTTTAACAACAGCGTCTTGTCGCCGAAGCCGACCGGCCAGCCGTCGCCGTTCTCGCCGCCGCCGCGCGCGTAGAGATCGCCGCACAGATTCACCAGCACGTTCTCGCCGAGATCGCTCGCCAGGCGGTCGGCGAGCCAGCCCTTCGCGATCCCGCCGAGGTCCAACGCCACGCCGTCCGCAAGTCGCGCCTCACCGGGACGCATCTGGAGAACATCGGCCAACGGCGGTATGCGTTGTGGTTTCCTGCGCGAGGTCGGGCCGGCCGCGAAGTCGCGCGTGTAGCCAGCGGCAAGCAGCGCGGGCAGGACGGCGACGTTCACGAGCCCGTCGCTGAGCTCGAATGCTCGGAGCGACTCGTGCAGCAATGCCTCGAGCTCCATGCTCACCGTTACCCACTCGCCGGAGGAAGCATTCAAACGCGACAGCTCGCTGGTCGGCTCGAACCGCGTCAGCCGATCGTGCATCGAGCGGATCCATGTCTCGCCCTCGGCGAGCGCAGCCTGACCGACACCGATGCCGTACAGCTCGCACTCGCCGCCGAGCGACTCAAAGACACGGCGCTCCATGGCCGGAGCCTAACTAGGAGACGCGGGGTGTAGGTGTGCAGGGATCAGGAAACGTGCGTAAACGTGATGCCCGGAAGTGCCGTCGTCTGTACTCCTGGCGCGGTAGTGATGCGCGGCGCCGCGGTCGCGCGGCCGGTGAGCGTGGGCGCCGGTGTCGCGCTCGGCGCGGACGTCCGCAGCGCCAGCTGTGTTTCGGCCGGTGGCTGGAGAGGCGCTGCGTCGTTCTTCGGATGTGCGACGACGTAGCCTCCCGAGCCGACGAACGCCGCGGCCGCGAACAACGCCGCCCCCGTGCGCAGCAGGCTCGCCCGTTCCAACGTCAGGCCTTCAGGATCGCGAGTTTGTCGAAGCTCTGGCTGAAGACTTCCTTCGCGTCGACCTCGAGGTGCCCTTCGAGGATCTCCTGATAGACGGAACGGAAGTCCACGTTGAACGCGAGGTTGCCGCCGGTGTCGAGCTTCGTGAGGCTCGGTGCGGCGCCGTAGAGCCCGCCCTTCACCGCATCGCCCATGAGGAACACCGGCGCCGACGTGCCGTGATCGGTGCCCGCGCTTGCGTTCTCCTTCGGACGGCGGCCGAACTCGGACCACGTCGCGATGAGCACGCGGTCGGACATGCCGTGCGCCGCGAGGTCGGCGTGGAAGGCCGAGACGGCCTGGTCGAAGTAGCCCATGAGGTCGTCGTGGCGCTGCTGTTGCGTGTAGTGCGTGTCGAAACCGCCGAGCGTGACGTGGAGGATCTTCACGCCGGTGCCGGTCACGATGAGTTGCGCCGCGAGCTGGAGCGCGGCGGCCAGCTGGTTCTTCGAGGAGAACACGAGCTTCGCGTTGTCGGAGTACTGCGCCATGGGCGTGTACGACGCGGCCGATGTCTTGAGCTGCGCGACCGTGTCGCGCGCCGTCGTGACGGCGGTGTCGAAGAGAGCGCCATAGATGCCCGGCGTGCTCGTGTAGAGCGCGCCCATCGCCTTCTCCATCTCGTCGCCGCCGTTGAACTTGAAGCTCTGTTGACTGTTCACCACGGTCAGCGTCGCCTCGAGGTCGCGGAGCGCGCCGGGGATCCCCGTCGTGCCGCAGGCGCATCCGACCAGTGGGTGGCCGGCGGAGTCGTAGTTATCCGCGATCGTCTTGCCGAGCCAGCCATCCTGCTGGCGGCGGTCGGGATCGGCGGTCTCCCACACGCGGATCGAGTCGAAGTGCGAGAACGAGGGCTTCGGGTATCCGACCCCCTGGACGATCGCGAGCTTGCCGTCATCCCACAGCTTCTTCGTGCCGGCGAGGTTCTTGTTGAGGCCGTAGTCCTTCGAGATGGGCAGCGCCTCGTCGGCCGACTTCGACAGCTGCGGTCGCATGTCGCGGTAGGTCTGGTCCGCCAGCGGGATCACCGTCTGGAGACCGTCGTTGCCGCCGGCGAGCTGGATCATCACCAAGACTTTGTCGTTGACGATCTTCTCCTGCTTCGCGGCGTACACCGCGCGAGCGAACACGTCCGGCACCGCGGCGTAGCCCGCGGCGAGGCCGGCGGCTCCAGCGCCGAACACGAGCCCCGCGCGAAGGAACTCGCGGCGTCCGATCTTGTCGACGCTGGCGACCATTTCAGTGCTCCTTTATTTGAGCTGGAACTCAGGCGAGGCCAGGAGGATCGACCAGCGACGGCGGTCATCCATCGCCTCGTTGAGCAGCTTCAAGGTCTGCGCTGACATCACGCCGTCGATCTGCGTGTTGTGTGCGTTGACCGCGGACGGGAGCCTCTTCACCGCCTGCACCGCCGACGTCACGAAGTTGGCACGCGCGAGCATGTTGTTCGACGACACCCAAGACTCGTTCTCGGGCCAGCCGCCGACGCTCGGCGGATCGAACAGCATCTGGCCCATGCCCTGGCCCTGACCTGCGATGAGGCGCACCAGGGTCTTGTCGCCGAGCACCTTCGCGGTGTGGACCATCAGCTCGGTGGGCGACTTGATGAGCGCGCGGTACGTATCCGCGGCGATGAACTCGGGGCTGATGAAGATGTCGCGCAGAAGCGCCTTCGTGTCGTAGCGGCTCTTCCGGTATCCGCCCGCGAGCCGTGCGACGTACGCGTCGGACGGTGTCGGCGTGACGAAGTGGGTGAGTAGCTTCCGGACGATGAACGGGCCGGTCGCGTCCTGCTGCAGGATCTTGTCGAGGACGGCGTCGGTGCTCCATGGTTTCGTCTCGCCGAGGAAGGTGAGCGGCGCGCCGCGGTAGCCCCGCTGTGGCTCGAACACGCCGGTCTTCACCGTGTCGGCCTTCGGCGTGTTGCGCAGCGTCTGTCCGCGCATCTCCGCACGCTTGAGGTTCGCGTCGATCATCGCCTGCGTCTGCGGCTCGCGCCACCCGGAGAGCGCGGTCGCGCCTGCGCGAACGTCATCCTCGGTGAACGCGTCGGGCCCCATCGTGAACAGCTCCATCAGCTCGCGCGAGTAGTTCTCGTTCGGGTTCCGGGCCGTCGAGTTCCCGAGGTCGAGGTAGCGCAGCATGGCCGGATCGATCGTGACCTGGTAGAGCAGAGTCTTGAGGTCTGCGAGCGCGTTCCGGCGCCAGGTGAGGTTCTGCCAGTAGAGGAAGGGGAACTGATTCCCGACCTTGCGGAAGTCGGACGTGAAGTGTCCGTGCCAGAAGAGCGTCATGCGCTCGGCGAACGGCGTCGGGCTCGCGAGCATCCAGTCGATCCACCACTGCTGGAGCGCGCCCGGGTTGAGCGGTTTCTCCTGGCTGGCTTCGTCGGCCCCGGCGAGCACCGGCGGCTCGGCGAGCTTGGTCTCGAGGAGGCGATCGACCGTCCTCGCATATCCGTCGGACTGCGCGCGCTCGAGCTCCTCGGCGGTCGCGCCGAACGTGAAGCGCCGCAGCAGGTGCGAAACGCGCGCGGCTTCGTTCCCGAGCGGTGCGACCCAGTCGAGTCCGGTCTTGTTGCCCTGCGTGCCGGTGAGCGGGACCGGTGTGAACTGCGGCTCGTTGGCGTATGCGATCAGCCGCGCGGCCGCGACGCCGAGGCCCGCGGCCGCTGCCGACGCGAGGACGGTGCGCCGGTTAAGGACGCCGGGCTGCGCTGGCTGCGCAGGCTGGCTCGGCTGCTCGCTCTTGTCGTCCACGGTCACACCGAAGATACGCACCCCGGCCGCCGATGTGGCACCCCAAACGGGTGTCGGCGCGTCTCTTTACGGACTTCTTGAAATCCCCCGTGTTCTCTGGGTCACACAGGGGGCAAAGAGTGGGGATTTCCACGTTTCGATCCAAACGGGCGAACGCGAGGGTGGACTCACCCAAAAAGGAGGGGAAAGACATGAAGAGCCATCTCGTGACGGCCGCGGCGACCGCGCTCATCGGGAGCGTCATCGCGGGCGGCATAGCGATCGCGGCCATTCCCAGCAGTGGTGTCATCAACGGTTGCTACCAGAAGATCGAGGGCAGTCTTCGCGTGATCGAGGACACCGAGACCTGCCGGGCCTCGGAGCTCCCGCTCAGCTGGAGTCAGACCGGACCCGCCGGCGCGCAGGGACCGACCGGACCGCAGGGTCCGACTGGCGCCACCGGCGCGACGGGTGCCACCGGTGACACAGGAGCCACGGGTGCGACCGGTGCGGCGGGCACGCCCGCCCTCAGCGGGTATGAGATCGTCACGGGCCCGAGCGACCTCATCGGCGCGAACGGGCAATCCAGCCCGGACGAATTCGCGTTCTGCCCGGCCGGCAAGCTCGCGGTCGGCGGTGGTGCGATCGGTACCGGCGTGCTCCTTTTCGAATCCGCGCCGGTCGATCCGACCTGGCAGACGAACCTGCCGGCCGGCACGCCGCGTGGCGGCGGTTGGTTCGTCCGCGGCCGCAACCTGGATCCGGGCACGAACTGGATCCGCGCCTACGCGATCTGCGTCAACGCCTTCTAGCTAGAGCGGCCGCGGAGGAGACGCCCAGGCGGGGCCTCCTCTGCGGCCCTACTGCGTCGCAAATGCAGCCTCGCGCGTCCCAAAACCGCCCAACGGAAACCTATTGACAAGCGACCGGGCCCGGCGGAAAGTGACGGGTCCGTCCGCGCTTGACCGGCCGGTACATTACGGCCTACCATATGGGCCTTGCCACAGGTTTGTCCCCGTCTCTCTTTGCGCCTGCCCACCTATCGCGCCTGAGGAGGGTCCGTCTATGTCCATCACCCTCGACCGGGTCTTTTCGTCCGCGCGCGTTCGCCGGAACTTCGCATCCCTGCCCGAGGTACTGCCGCTACCGAATCTGATCCAGACCCAGCTCGACAGCTTCAAGTGGTTCTGCGACGAGGGTCTGGGCGAGCTGTTCACGGAGATCTCGCCGATCCAGGACTTCACCGGGAAGAACCTTGACCTGCGTTTCATCTCGAGCGAGTTCCGTGAGCCGAAGTACTCCGAAGAGGAGTGCCGCACCAAGGATCTGACATTCAGCAAGCCGCTATGGGCGCGCGTCGAGCTCGTGAACAAGGAGACCGGTGAGGTCTCCGAGCAGGACGTCTTCCTCGGGGACTTCCCGTGGATGACCGACAAGGGCACGTTCGTGATCAACGGCGCAGAGCGCGTCGTCGTGTCGCAGCTGGTGCGTTCGCCCGGCGTGTACTTCACCGGCGTCGACGACCCAACGACCGGACGGCGCCTGTTCTACGCGAAGCTGATCCCGAACCGCGGCGCGTGGCTCGAGTTCGAGACGTCCAACAAGGACGTCATGTCGGTGAAGGTCGATCGCAAGCGCAAGCTGCCGGTGACGACGCTGCTGCGCGCGGTCGGATACTCGACGAACGAAGAGATCAAAGCGCTCTTCACCGCGATCGATCTCGACCCCGAGCACCAGTACGTGCAGTCGACGCTCGACCGCGACCCGACCACGAACACGAACGAGGGTCTGGTCGAGGTCTACAAGCGTCTGCGTCCAGGTGACCCGCCGACGATCGACAACGCGCGGAACCTCGTGCAGTCGCTGTTCTTCAATTTCCGCCGTTACGACCTCGCGAAGGTCGGCCGCTACAAGCTGAACCGCAAGCTCGGCCTCGACCTCGAGATGTCCCAGCGCACGCTCACGAACGACGACCTCGTGCGCATCGTCGGACGGATGGTCGAGCTGAACAACGGCAAGGGCAATGCGGACGACATCGACCACCTCGGCAACCGTCGCGTGCGCGCCGTCGGCGAGCTCATCCAGCAGCAGTTCCGCGTGGGACTCCTGCGCATGGAGCGCGTCGTGCGCGAGCGCATGTCCATCGTCGAGCCCGAGAAGGCGACGCCGAAGGAGCTCATCAACATCCGGCCGGTCGTGGCCGCGATCAAGGAGTTCTTCGGCGGCAGCCAGCTGTCGCAGTTCATGCAGCAGACGAATCCGCTCGACGAGCTCACCCACAAGCGCCGACTCTCGGCCCTCGGGCCGGGCGGTCTCTCGCGCGAGCGCGCCGGCTTCGACGTCCGCGACGTGCACTACAGCCACTACGGCCGGATCTGCCCGATCGAGACCCCGGAAGGCCCGAACATCGGCCTCATCGGCTCGCTCGCGACATACGCGCGCGTGAACCCCTACGGATTCATCGAGTCGCCCTTCCGCCGCATCGTCAAGGACGGGGCCAAGGATCGGCCACGTGTCTCCGATGAGATCGTCTTCCTGACCGCCGACGAGCAAGAGCTCGCCACGGTGGTCCAGGCGAACGCACGTCTCGACGAGCAGGGCTTCTTCCTGGACGAGCGCGTGCAGGTGCACCGCGGCGACGCGTACCACGAGGCCCCGCCGGCGAATGCGGACTTCATGGACGTGTCCCCCAAGCAGATCGTCTCTGTGTCGGCGGCGCTCATCCCGTTCCTCGAGCACGACGACGCGAACCGCGCGCTCATGGGCTCGAACATGCAGCGGCAGGCCGTGCCGGTCGTGCGCCCCGAGGCGCCGATCATCGGCACCGGCATCGAGTACCGCGCCGCGAAGGACTCGGGCCAGGTCGTCCTGGCGCGTGCCGACGGTACGGTGCGCTCCGTCTCGGCCGCCGAGATCTGGGTCGAGGAGAACGCGAGCGACGCGTTCCGCTACAAGCTGCAGAAGTTCATCCGCACCAACCAGGGCACCTGCTTCAACCAGCGCCCGCTGGTGAAGGTGGGGGATCGTGTCGAGGAAGGCCAGGTCCTCGCGGACTCCTACTCGACCGACAACGGCGAGCTCGCGCTCGGTCAGAACATCCTCGTCGCCTTCATGCCCTGGGAGGGCGGCAACTACGAGGATGCCATCATCCTGTCCGAGCGTCTCGTGCAGGACGACCGCTTCACCTCGATCCACATCGAGAAATACGAGTGCGAGGCGCGTGACACCAAGCTCGGTCCCGAGGAGATCACGCGCGACATCCCGAACGTCGGTGAGGAGGCCCTCGCCGACCTCGACGAGAACGGCATCGTCTACATCGGCGCCGAGGTCGGCCCGCAGGACATCCTCGTGGGCAAGATCACGCCGAAGGGCGAGACCGAACTCACGGCCGAGGAGCGCCTGCTCCGCGCGATCTTCGGCGAGAAGGCGCGTGAGGTGAAGGACTCCTCGCTGCGTCTGCCCTCAGGCGAGCACGGCAAGGTCGTCGACGTCGCGGTGTTCAGCCGCGAGAACAACGACGAGCTCCTGCCGGGCGTCAACAAGATGATCCGCATCGCCGTCGCGCAGAAGCGCAAGATCAGCGTCGGCGACAAGATGGCGGGCCGCCACGGCAACAAGGGCGTCATCGCCAAGATCCTCCCGGTCGAGGACATGCCGTTCCTACCGGACGGCAAGCCGGTCGACATCGTGCTCAACCCGCTTGGCGTTCCCTCGCGTATGAACATCGGCCAGATCCTCGAGACGCATCTCGGCTGGGCCGCGGAAGCGCTCGGTCTCCACGTCGCGACGCCGGTGTTCGACGGCGCCCGCGAGCCCGCCATCAAGAAGGCGCTCGTCGAGGCCGGGCTGCCGGAGAGCGGCAAGGTGCACCTGCGAGACGGCCGCACCGGCAAGACCTTCGAGCAGGAGATCACGGTCGGCTACATCTACATGATGAAGCTGCACCACCTCGTCGAGGACAAGATCCACGCCCGGTCGACAGGCCCGTACTCGCTCATCACTCAGCAGCCGCTGGGTGGCAAGGCGCAGTTCGGTGGACAGCGTTTCGGCGAGATGGAGGTGTGGGCCCTCGAGGCGTACGGCGCCGCCTACATCCTCCAGGAGCTGCTGACCGTGAAGTCGGACGACGTCATGGGTCGGGTGCAGACCTACGAGGCCATCGTGAAGGGCGAGGACATCCAGCCGCCCGGAGTGCCGGAGAGCTTCAAGGTGCTCATCAAGGAGCTGCAGTCGCTCGGCCTGTCGGTCGAGGTGCTCAACGACAACGAAGAGGAGATCCGGTTCATCGAGGACGCGGCCGCGTACTCGTCGCCGGACCTCGGGATCAACATCAGCGGTCTTGAGAGTGGTGAGTAAAGAACATGCTTGAAGTCAACGAGTTCAACGCGATCCGCATCTCGCTCGCGTCACCGGACCAGATCCGCTCGTGGTCGAGCGGCGAGGTCACGAAGCCCGAGACGATCAACTACCGCACCCTGCGGCCGGAGAAGGACGGGCTCTTCGACGAGCGCATCTTCGGCCCGACCCGTGACTGGGAGTGCTACTGCGGCAAGTACAAGCGGATCCGCTACAAGGGGATCATCTGCGACAAGTGCGGCGTCGAGGTGACGCGCGCAAAGGTGCGCCGCGAGCGCATGGGCCACATCCAGCTCGCGTCGCCGGTGTCGCACATCTGGTTCTTCAAGGGCACGCCGAGCCGCCTCGGCATCCTGCTCGACATGTCGCCGCGAAACCTGGAGCGCATCCTCTACTTCGCGCTCTATGTCGTGACGCACATCGACGAGCACCAGCGCGAGCGCGTCATGCAGACGATCCAGGAGGAGTCGGAAGGAAAGATCCGCCGGCTCGAGCAGACGATCTCCGACCGCACCGGCGCGATCGAGGCACGCGCGAACGCCGAGATCATGCGCATCCGGACGACGACCGAGCAGAAGGTCCGTCAGATGGAGGAGCAGCTCGCGCAGGACAGCGACGCCCTTACGACGGCGGCGTCGAAGGTCAAGGAGCAGCTCGAGGAGGCGGTCGGCAAGCCCGCGTCCAAGGACATCATCTTCAAGCAGGCCGACCTGACGGTCGCGAGCAAGGGCGACAACGTGACCAAGTCCATGCTCACACAGCTCCAGCGTGCGCTGCAGAAGCAGCTCGACGCGCTGGTGAAGTCAGGCCGTAAGGAAGAGGAGCAGGTCCGCGCCGAGTCGGAGAAGAAGATCACCGACATCCGCATGCGTGCCGACCAGGACCTCACGGTCGTTCGCCAGGAGATCGCTCCCGATGTCCAGGTCGTCCGTGACGAGGCGAAGAACCGCCGCGAGGACGCCGAGTCGATCAAGCTCCAGGAGATCATGACCGAGGCCGACTACCGTCAGGCCGCGGACAAGTTCCGCTTCTTCCGCGCCCAGATGGGCGCCGAGGCGATCCTCGAGCTCATGCGTCAGATGGACCTCGAGAAGGACGCGCTCCGGCTCCAGGGCGAGATGCGCACAACGACCGGTCAGCGCCGCAAGAAGTCCATCAAGCGGTTGCGCCTCATCAAGGCGCTGCTGCGCAGTGGCGCGTCGCCCGAATGGATGATCCTCAGCATCCTGCCGGTCATCCCACCGGACCTGCGCCCGATGGTGCAGCTCGACGGTGGCCGTTTCGCGACCTCTGACCTCAACGACCTGTACCGCCGCGTCATCAACCGCAACAACCGCCTGAAGCGGCTCC
>JALYLT010000068.1 GCA_030774095.1 Chloroflexota bacterium | reverse complement strand
GTGCGGGGTAGAGCCGCCAGCCGTCAGCCGCGCGCTTCGCGGCCTCGACAGCCTTGTCCACGTCGGCGGTCGATGACTTCGTGGCCGTTGCGATGACGTCGCCGTTCGCCGGGTCGGTGTCCTCGAATGCGTCGCCCGAGACCGAGTCCACCCAGCGCCCGTCGATGTAGTTCTTCAGATGTGTCGTGGCCATCGATGCACTCCCCTTACTGCGTCGCGCGCGACCGGCGGGCTAGAAGCTGGCCCCGTAGAACAGCCAGATCGTCAGGCCGCCGACGAAGATGATCCCGAGGAAGATGAGGATGAAGGCGATATTCGCCTGCCGTTCAGGGTCATTGCCGGAAAAGAAGCTCACAAGGCGCGATTATGCCGTCGTCTCGTGTTGGCGGTCGCTTCGCGATTCAATCTCGCCGTCGTCGAGGCGCCGCGTGGCCGTCCGCAGGAGGGTCGAGGGGCATCTCCGGCGTCCCGCCCAAATACCAAGGAAGGTCCCGGTGCGCCTCGGACTAGCCGCCGGTCAGATCGGACAGCCGGTTCACGACCGGGAGTGTCGTCCAGCGTAGGACGTGTGAGCGGAGCGGCCACAGCGTCGTCGCCGGTGTCACCGACGACCGTCGTGTGACGATGGCGACGAGGTCGTCGACCTGTAAGGCGACGCTCGTGAGTTCCGCGACCGGATGGTTCGCGTCTGGCCCGGCGTATTCCAGTCCTACGTCAAGCGGCTGCAGCTTGCGTCGGACACGAGCGATGCCGACGCGGATGCCACTGGGCATCGCCTCCGTCATCTCGGGCCAGTGTTTCTCAGGCACGAACTCTTGGTGCGCGGCGTCCGCGACCAGCATCGCGGTCTTGGCGAACCAACGACTGAGCGTTCGACGCGTCGGCGCCGCCAGCTGCTCTGGGCGCGACTTCGCGAAGACGGCCTGACGGAAGCTGACTTCCAACCCGCTCATCCATCCTGCGTTGCACGTCCCGCAGACGTTCGTGACGAGACGGGCGATCCGCGCGTCCGCCGCGGCGTCGGCCGGCCCGTGCGCCGCGTGCGTCGCGCGCCATGCACGCAGTCGCTCGACCAGCCAGCGCGCGAAGACGTGTTCGCGCGTCAGGGCGACATCTTCGCGCAAACAGAACCTGCAGCGTCCGTATGGCGTCGGCGACCGGGTTCGCGCCGTCAACGTCTCCGTCATCGACCGCTTTCGCGACGGACGGCATTGGCCATGCGCACCAGCGCTGACTCGACCGCGGCAGCCTCGCCGTCCTCAATGTATGCCGCGAAGTGGCGTTTGACGTGATCCAGGTGGATCGGAAGCGCCTGCCGGTACTTCTCTTCGCCCGCCTTCGACAGCGCGATGTGCAGGCTTCGCCGATCGCCTGGGCGGGCGAGTCGCTGGACCAGCCCGGCCTGCTCTATACGGTCGATGAGCCTCGTCAGCCCGCTCTTGCTGAACAGGAGAGCGGTGGCGAGCTCGGTCATCGTGAGGCGCTTGTTAGGCGCCATGTGCAGTTGCGCGAGTGCGTCGAACCAGGTAAGCGGCAGCCGACACGCCGATTCGAGCTCCCGACTGAGGATGGTTTCGAGCGCCTTGTGCGCCGTGAGGAACGCGCCCCAGGCATTCAGCCGTGGAACGGTTAGGAGCTTCCGACCGAGCTCCGAAATCTCCGCATCTTTGGTGCGCGGCCCCGAGGAGGGTTTGCTCGCTGACCGGGTCGCGGCTTTCCGGCTGACTACCCTCACCGCTCAAACCTAGACCACTGCTTGTGCTGCGGACAGTTCATGAGTGATCTTTACTCTTGACGATAGTACGCATAGCAACTATTGTATGCGCACAGTTGACCAGTCGCCAGGGCTAGAGCCAGGGCTAGGAGGACAGAGATGAGCTGGACCGTCGATCCGATGCACTCGCAAGTCGAGTTTTCCGCGAAGCACATGGGGCTCATGACCGTGAAGGGGTCCTTCACCGGCGTACGGGCAGCGCTCGATCTCAACGAGGACGACTTCACGGCTTCTTCGGTGGAAGCAACGATCGATACCCACTCATTGATCACGAACGACGCGCGTCGCGACGCACATTTGAAGTCGCCCGACTTCCTGAACGTCGAGCAGTTCCCGACCATCACCTTCAAGAGCGCGCGCATCGAGCGCGCGGCTCACGACCACTACAAGATGACCGGCGACCTGACCATTCGGAACGTGACGCGACCGGTCACGCTGGACGTCGTGTACTCAGGTCAGGCGAAGGATCCGAGGGGCAGCCTGCACGCGGGTTTCAGCGGACACACGACCATCAACCGGAAGGACTGGGGCCTGACCTGGAACGTCGCGCTCGAGACCGGCGGCCTGCTGGTGAGCGAAGAGGTCAAGCTCGCGCTCGAAGTCGAAGTGGTCAAGGCCGCTGAAGTAGCCACCGTCGCTTGAGCGGTCAGGTCCTGAAGGCGACGAGGGACGGCCGAGCCAAGAGGATCCGTGTTGGCATCATCGGAGCCAATCCGGATCGCGGATGGGCGGCGCAAGCGCACATTCCTGCCTTGAAGTCCCTGTCGGACGATTTCGAGATCACGGCGCTCTCGACGACGCGGCGCGGATCTGCTGATGCTGCCGGCAAGCTCTTTGGCGTACCTGCTGCGTTCGACAACCATCAAGAGCTCGTGAACAGCCCGACCGTGGACGTCGTCGCTGTTACCGTGAAAGTGCCCCATCACCTCGAGCTCGCGACCGCGGCGCTCGAAGCGGGCAAGGCCGTGTACTGCGAATGGCCGCTGGGCAATGGCTTGAAAGAGGCGGAGACCCTGGCCGCATTAGCGAAGCAAAGGGGCGTCCTCGCGGTGGCTGGTCTGCAGGCGCGCTCCGCGCCGTCGGTTGCGTACGTGCGGGACCTGATCAAGCAAGGCTACCTGGGTGAGGTGCTCTCGACCACGCTCGTCGGTTCGGGCATGGGCTGGGGACCGACAGTGGAGCCGTTCAACGTGTACCTCAACGACAGGAGGAACGGTGCGACGATGCTCTCGATCGCGCTCGGCCACGCGGCGGACGCGCTATGTCACTGCCTCGGCGAAGTCCGAGAGCTCTCGGCCACCATGACGATGCGCCGAAAGTCCTTCACAGTCGGGCGGACGGGCGAAAGCAAGCCGATGGCGGCGGATGATCAGGTCGCTGTCAGCGGACTGCTCGAGAGCGGGGCCGCATTCTCGATGCACTACCGCGGCGGGAGCTCACGTGGCACCAACCTGCTCTGGGAGATCAACGGCACCGAAGGCGATCTGCAGCTCATCGCCGAGGGCGGCCAGACCCAGATCTTCGAGATGACCGTACGCGGCGGCTCGGGGGCGCAGTCCTCGCTCGAGATCCTGCCTGTGCCAAACGAGTATCGGTGGGCGCCACCGCAACCGGGTCCAGGCACGAACGTCGCACAAGCGTATGTGCGCTTCGCTCGCGACTATCGCGAGGGAACGCATCTCAGCCCGACCTTTGAAGACGCAGTCACGCGCCATCGCATGCTGAACGCGATCGAGATGGCAGCCGCGACCGGTGAACGTCAAAGGCTCAGTTGATCTCGCGAAATCTCGCCGCGAAGAGCACCGACCGCATCTTCACGCGCGGATTCGTCCTCGTCGGGCTCGCCACGCTCGCGCAAGCGTCCTGCCTGATGCTCGTGAATACCTCCATCGGGCTCCTCGTCGTTCGGGAATTCGGTTTGGGCCCTCAGGTCGTTGGCGCGGTCATCGGGATCCAGGCGGCCTGCGCGCTCCTCGCCCGTTTCCCGGTCGGTTCCTGGAGCGACCGCTACGGCTCGCGGCTCTTCGCGGTCGGCGGCGCCGCGTTGATGGTCGTCTCCTGCGCCATGTTCATCCTCTCCATGTCGATCCGCGCCGCCATCCCCATCGGCGGTGGCGTGCCGATCCTTCTCGTGCTTGCGTCCATGCTCAGCGGCGTCTCCCTCAGCACGTTCTCCACCGCCGCGAGCACGTACATCGCGTACACCGTGCCGCTCTCGCGCCGCGCGGAGGCCGTCGGCTACTACGGCGTCCTCCAAGGTCTCGCGCAGGGTTTCGGCGCGGGGATCAGCATCATCATCGTCGACGGCCTGGGCTTCAGCGCGCTCTACGCGATCGCCGCGGTCGCCACGGTCGTCGCCGCGCTCCTGTCTCTGGGCCTGCGCGAGGGCACTCGTCCGGAGCGCGCGACGCCGATGGGGATCGGGTTCCGGCTCCATCGCGCCGTCGTCGCGCCGTCGCTAGCGCAATACGCGGTCATCGTCGGCAATGGCGCCGCGTTCAGCTTCATCCCGCTACTCGGCATCTCGCGCGGCGTCCCGAACCCCGGCCTCTACTTCACGGCGGTCGCGATCTCATCGATCGTCGTGCGCCTGCTTACCGGGAGGATCGCCGACCGGCGCGGCCGCTTCGCCGCGATCGTTCCAGGCATGATCGTGACCGCGGTCGGCATGTACATCGTTTCGAGCGCCGCCACCGCCGAAGCGTTCATCGTCGCTGGCGTGGCGGTCGGTATCGGCTTCGCGACGGCCCAGCCCGCGCTGCAGGCGCTCGCGATCGATCTCGCCGGGCCGGCGGAGCGAGGCACCGCGATGGCGACGTTCTGGGCCTTCACCGACTTCGGTGTCATCACGGGCTCGCTCGTCTCTGGCCAGATCGCCGCGGTATCCGGGTTCGGGGCCGTCTTCGTCGTCTCTTCCGTCATGCCGCTCGTGGGCGTCGCCGGGCTTCTCGCTTGGCGGCAGCTGCGACGACCGGCAGCGCTGGCTACTTGACCGCGGCCGAGGGGTAGCTTTCGTCGAGCCGGTCGGCCCATCCGCACTCGATCGTTGCTGGCGTGCACGGGTGCAGCTCAAGGGGTGTGACGATCTCTGGTCGCTTCTAGTCTGACCGTCGCGGCGTGCCCGCCTGCACACAGGCAGTGCCGTCGCGAATTGAATAGTCATCAAGTGACTTCTCAATGAATGGCGACACCGATCGCTCTCGATCGCCAATAACGACGGGCCCGCAGTGGAGCTGAGGGGAGTCGAACCCCTGACCTCTTGAGTGCGATTCAAGCGCTCTACCAACTGAGCTACAGCCCCGAAAGCGGCACAGGACATTGGACATCACGAACGAATAGGCCGGTTGTCCAGAAATTCTAGCGGCTGGGCGGACCGAACCGGCCGACGTTCAAGGACTCTGCGGACCGCGCCTTGACGCGTGTCCTCGACGCGCCTCAGTTACCTGCGCTACGTCCCCGTCATGGGAGCAGCTACCAGCGCCCTTCACTTGACGGGAATCGGATCAACTCAAAGTTCGTCCCTCGCCCCGCGGGGCTGCTACGGAGATTTGTTCCTGCGCGAGCCTGACGGCGTGTGGCGGGTGCGGCGCGCACACCGTGCCTGCCGCAGCTGCTCGGACGAGCTCTGCCGGATGCGCTACCGCCAGCGTATCTATGCGATCGCGCTCGCGGGTCTGCGTGAGCTCGACCCCGCGCTCCGTGACCGCGCGAAGTTCGTGACGCTGACGGTGCCGGACGAGATAGATGTACCCGCGGCGTGGTTCGATCCGAAGGACATCGGACTCGGGCGGTACGTGATCGACCGGAGCGCGTATCTCCCCAGCGCCGTCGGCATAGTGCGAATACCGAGTGTCGGACCACTCGCGTACAAGCACACCAGCGCGAGCTTCAATCGCCTCATCACCGCGCTCCGCCAGCACTACGGTCACATGAGCTACTTCCGCGTCGTCGAGGAAACACAGCGCGGTCGCCCGCACTACCACCTGCTGCTGGCGTGCGCGAAGTTCATCCCGCAGCGCCGTCTGTCGCATCTGGCCGCGAAAGCTGGCCTCGGCAGGATCACGGACATCCGAAAGATCGAAAACGACGAGCGCGCGGTCCGCTACGCATCGAAGTGCGCGTGGTACGCGGCCAAGAGCGGCGGCATCCGAACGCCGCGCGGCTTCCGCTTCTACGTCGCCTCACGCGACTGGGGAGCCGCTTCGCGCTCGCGGGTGGCAGCTGCGAAGCTCGCGCGCCGCGAGCAGCTCGCGGCGGACGGCTGGTCCTTCCGCATCGTTCAGCCGGAGCTCACCGACGATCTGATCGCAGACATTCGCGCGGCTGGCTCGCAGCTCTATGACGAGCGTGAGCACGCACACGACGACGCGAACAGGCCGCGCCACCTGGCTCTGGTCAGCTAGAGGCTCCTACGAGCCCGCTGGCTGCCTTCGGGCGTGGTCCGCGTCGCTTTGTCCAGGAGCTCGATGCGCAAGTCGCATTTCAAGGCGCTCGCGGCCCGACGCAGCGTCACGAGCGAGCCAGCCCCCGTAGCAGATTCGAGCCGCGAGACCGCTGACTGCGACGTTCGCATCAGCATCGCCAACTCGCGCTGCGCAAGTCCGCGCCTCCTGCGTGCCTCGCGGAACTGTCGTCCGAGGTTGAGGTTCATGTCCATCGCGGTAGCGCATGTGTTGCCCCTTGACCACAGGCACCCAGCACGGCATCGCAACGCAGAGAGGACGTGCAGGGAATGTCGAAGAAGCTGAGCGAGATCGAGCCAGCAGCAGCAGCGCTCGGGGGGGAACGTCGCAGCGGATTGCGAGTGATCGTCAGCGGTCGGGCGTTGTTCTTGTTCGCTGGAGCTCCGAAGGAATACCCGCGCCGCGATGGTCAGGGCATCACCACGATCGTTTCCGCGAAGGTGTGGACGCCTAGAGGTGATGCGTTGTGGATCGAAGTGCGCGACGCAGCCCACATCGCGCTGGTCCAGGGCATGGTCGAAGGCGAGATCCTGGAATTCGCGGGTCAGCTGGTTGTCAAAGCTCGCAAGCTCGGCGGTCTCTACGTGACGATCCGAGTTTTTGAACTCCAGCGCCCATGACCGCGCGGTCTTTCTCGGGTGAAAGCCGCGCCGCGCGAAGCGAAGCGGCGTTAGCAAGCGCAGCGGAGCGCGACGGCGAACCCAGCTGGGCGTCAGCGAATCGTGCGCGGTGCTGTGGCCGGTCGCCCGAAGGGAAACTCGACGGTCTGCTTGATGTTTCCCGAGTGCTTACGCGCTACGCGGAGTAGCTCGTCGAGCGCTGCCCTGTAGTCGTCACCGCTCACGGTGATGACCTCGGACAGCCAGTCGCACTCGCACTGTGAGAAAACGTGTGGCTGCGTCGTCGCGTCGTCCGACCGCACGCACACAACAGACATTTGGTGATTCGCGTCGTGGCCGCGCGCCGCGCGGGCGGCCTTCCAACGCCGGTACCACGGAGGAAGAAGCCACGCTGGCCTGTCCCACCCGCCAACTGAGAACCACAGCACGATGGACGTGAGCAACGGCGCCGTGATCAGCCAGTCGATGGGCGCCTGGCCGGGGCGCACGCCGAGGAGCTGATAGGTGACGACATTCACCGGAATCAGGTCGAGGAAGAGGACGAAGGGAAGGACGGCCACTGTGAGCTTTTTCGGGCTGTACCACCAATCCCAGTTCTCACGTGCTGCGGCGCGCTCAAGCCAGGCCCGAGCGAAGTCGCCACGCCACATGAGCACTGCCCACACGTTCGCTACTACGAGGATGGGGAGAAGGACATTCATCGGCCGTAACGTATCAGCGGCTTCGGCGTCGAGGAAGCCGCGCGCGTAGCGCAAGCGCAGGTAGCAGTTACGGCGGTCGTTCTTTAGTTGGAAAAGAGCCGCTGCGGATCGCTCCGCTCTGCCGTCAAGTCTGAGGCTCACGTCGAAAAAGTCACGGCGTCGGTCAGCGTTTGCGCGGCTGGGGACGCTGACCGATGCGTTGACATTCGGCAGATTCGTGGATGACCGGTAGGCCTTCGGTGTGCTCCCTGCGTGGACCGCTGACCGATGCGTTGACATCCGGCAGATTCGTGAGTGAGCGATTCGTCTGCGCGACCGATGTCGTGACTTTCTAAACGTGCGCCTCAGACTTGAGGGAGAGAAACGCACGAGCGGGGCTCGCCAAGTGACGAGGGCATCGTCATCGCGGGCCTAGACTTCCTCACGGTCCGCCCAGCCGGAAAAGGAAGTCAAATTAATGGCTCGTGCCTTGAGGTTGGACGAAATGCGCGATGTGAACACGTCAATCGAGGAGGTGGTGCCCAGCTTCGTGCTGTATCTCAGCGATCTCGAATCCGCCACGGCAGAGCAGTACGGTAGATACGTCCGCCGGTTCGCCTCGTGGCTGCTTGTCGAGCAGCGCGACGCGACGATCAACAACGTCGAAGCTGAGCTCGTCGACGCCTTCCTGACGAACCTCGGCAAAGCGATCTCGCCACAGACCAAGAAGCCGTACTCGAGCTCCTCACGGCGCTACGCGTGGCAGGGACTTCAGTCGTTCGGCACATTCCTGTCCGAGCGCAACATCCTTCGCGACGTGCGCACCGGCGGCTCGGTGCTCGCAACTGTTCGCTGTCCAAAGCTAGAGGACAAGAGCCGGGACGCGCTTACGCCCGCCCAGCTGGAGTCTGTCTTCGCCGCCGCGCGAGAGGGCGCAAACGGCGAACGCAACTGGGCCGTGTGCGTCCTACTAGCGACGTGCGGCCTACGCAGAGACGAGTTGATCGGCCTCAACATCGAGGACATCGACTTCGATAAATCGCAGATCCACGTCCGGGCCGAAACCTCGAAGTTCAACAAGGAGCGGTACGTCACGCTCTACACGCCAGCGGCTCAGGCTGTCGATCACTACCTGTACGACGTGCGGCCTGGTCCGCGTCCTGGGCCGAAGGATCCGCTCTTCCTCACCGATGACCATGCCCGGATCAGCGAATCGGCGCTCAAGAACATGAGCGACAACATCAAGACGCGGACCAGCATCGACGTGTTCTGCCTCCACCAACTCAGGCACACGTTCGCCTCGAACTTCAAGCAGAACGACTGCGGCGAAGACAGCGATCTGCTGCGTGAGGCTGGCTGGAACGACCTGCGGATGCTCAGGCGTTACAGCCACGACAGCTCAGCGGCACGCGTCAAGCGCGCTCAGGGTCCGAACCCGCTCGGCAATGTTCGCGTCGGTGCGATCTCGCGTCGTACCGCGCGTGCTCGCTCGCGACAGTCAGCGCGCCGCGCAACGCGCAATCAAGCGGCCTAAAAGTCATTCAAGGAGGCTTGTAGATAGCGTTCGTGCTCAGTTGAACAGGCGGTAGAAGTGCCTTGAGTGCGATTCAAGCGCTCTACCAACTGAGCTACAGCCCCAGAACCGGCTGCGCCGGTTCTGGGGCTGCTGCACCTTTGCGAGCGAGCGAAGCTCGTGAAGCAAGTGGTGCAGACACAGCCCCGATTGGCGGCGTCAACCGACTCAATCGTACCCGAGCGAACACCCGACGACGAGTCGTAGAGTTCGCCCCGTTGTGGGAGGGCAGCGATGAAGCTCGGCACACATCACATCTGGGACCGCATCCCCAAAGAGCGCATGACCGCGCAGATCGAGCGCCGCTTCGTCCACGGCGAGCGCGCGATGGTCGCGCAGGTCTTCCTCAAGAAGGGCGCGATCGTTCAGACGCACACGCACGAGAGCGAGCAGATCACCTACATCCTCGAGGGCGCGCTGCGCCTGTGGCTTGGCGCGAACGGCGAACAGGACGTAACGGTGCATGCCGGCGAGATACTCACGATCCCGTCCAACGTCCCGCATCGGGCGGAGGCGCTTGAGGACACGCTCGACGTCGACGTGTTCAGCCCGCCGCGGCAGGACTGGATCGACAAGACCGACGACTACCTTCGGCGCTGATGCGCCGCGAGGCTCACGCGATCCGGAGCACCACGGGCGCATCGCCCCAGAGCCGCTCCAGCCGGTACAGCTCGCGCTCCTCGGGAACGAAGACATGCACGACGACGTCGCTGAGGT
>JALYLT010000067.1 GCA_030774095.1 Chloroflexota bacterium | reverse complement strand
CCTCTATACGGTCCTTCCGGTGAGCGCCGCGTCGCTCGGCATCTCGCGGCCGATGGTCGGCGTGATCCTGTCGCTCAACCGCTGGGTGCGTCTTCTCACGAATCCGCTCGCGGCTCGGCTGTACGAGCGCTTTCCCGCGGGCGCGCTGATCGTCGTCGCGATCGTCCTGAGCGCCGTGTCGACCGCGATGTACGCGCTGCCCGCCGCGCTGGCTGTCTTCCTCCTCGGTCGTCTCCTCTGGGGCTTCTGCTATTCGCTGCTGCGACTCGGTTCGTTCCTTGCCGCCCTCGAGGATGCGGCGTCGCACGCCGGCCGACGCATCGGCAACACGCGCGCGATCTGGGGCTTCGGCTACTTCGCCGGCGCTGTCTTCGCGCCGTTCGCGATCGAGAGCATCGGCTGGACCGGTGCCTGCGTGGTCGCGGCCGCGCTCACGCTCGTCGCCGGCGTCGGTCCCGCCTACGTCGCGGCAGGCTGGCGGCGGCGCATCCGCGTGCCAGAGGAAGGGCACATCCGCGCGTCGGTCTGGGAGCCGCGACTTCTCGCGCTGTTCGTCACGGCCACCGTGCAACTCGGTCTATACGCGGGCATCCTCGTGGCGGCCGGAGGCTTCCGCGTGGACGAGCTGTTCCACGACGGCGCGCCGATCTTCGCGTTCGTCGTGCCCGCGACGTTCGTCGCGGCCGCGTTCGCGCTGACGCAGCGCGTCGCGCAGGTGGTGTGGACGCCGATCGCGGGTCGCTGGAGCGACCGCTCCGCGAACTGGGCGTTCGTTGTCTCGACGGTCGTGGCGCTGATCTCGGTCGCGCTGCTCGGGCTGTTGCGCCCCGACCCTGTCCTCTTCGTGGTGATCGGCGGCTTCGCGTTCGTCAACGGGCTGACGACGACGATCGCGGTCGAGCTTGTCGTGTCTCGTCGATCTCGGGATCACGATCGCCCGCGCATCCTTGCCGCGCTGCATACCTGGCAGGACGCGGGTGCGGCCGGAGGCGCGTTGCTCGGCGGCGTGCTCGCCGCGGTCGGCGCGGCGCCGGCGCTACTCGTGGGCGCGGCGCTCCTCGGCCTCACCCTTCCGCTCTGGTGGGCGGCCATGCGGACTTGATATCCCAACCGACGTTCGACATCGTGTCCACACAATGCCTACAGATCGAAGGCGCGTGAAGGTCAGCATCTGGCTTGAGCCAGCTCTCGTCTCCGCGGTAGACACCCACGTTGCGAAGAGCCCCGGTACAGATCGGAGCGCGGTCATCGACGACGCGCTTCGACTATGGGCTGAGCGCCAGCAAGAGCGTGCAATGGAGCGGCAGTTGCGCGAGGACCTTTCGGCGCCTGCCACCGAGTACCTGGCTTGGCGGCGTGTGCGCCGGGCTGTGCTCCGACCACGGCGATGACTCTCAACCTGGACCGGTGAACGAACGCGAGAGTCGGCAGTTCATGAGCGCGGACGAGTATGGGCGCACACTGCGCGGTCTTTCACTCAACCTCATCGTGCGCGACGTTGCGCTGAGCATTCCTTTCTATACGGAGGTCCTCGGGTTTCGCGTCCTTCACCAGACCGCGGACTACGCCGCGCTCGAGCGCGACGGCGCGACGATCCAGCTGCACGCCGATCGCACCTACGCGCGCCAGCCTTGGGGCGCGCGCCTTGGCGTTGAAGGGAAGCGCGGGTTCGGTGTCGAGATCCGCCTCTTGGGAATCGATCCCGACGAGGCCGAGCGTCGCGCGCGCGCCGGTGGTCACACCGTGCTCGCGCCGGCGAAGGACTGGCCACCGCACGGCTGGCGCGATTGTCTGATCGAGGATCCCGACGGCTACACCTTTTCCGTGGGCATGCCGCTTCCCACCTAACATCGCGCCCTGTGACCGGACCGCTCCCCCTCGACCAGCCCGATCTCGTTCGCCGCCTGCGCGACGTTCTTGTGTCCGTGGGTTTCACCGCGGAGAAGATCGGCGACGCGCTCGGCTCCGGTGACGAGATCGTCTCCCGCTCGGCGGGCATACCGGTGCAGGTGCGTCAGCTCGAACAACATGGGACGTTCGGCGCCCTCGTGCGGCTCTTCATCCTCGATCTGGAGGTCGCCGTCGATCAGCTCGCCCCTCCGATCGCGCCTCTGACCGTCGATGATCTCGCTCGCCTTCGTGTCATCGAGCGCCGCGACGGCGTCGCACGCCCGCTCATACGGATCGTGCCCCACGACCACCTCCTCATTGCGTCCGACGTGCGACTCCGTCCCGGCGAGGCGGCTCCCTCGGATCACGTGCCCGGCGTGCACCGACCATCCGTATCGCTGGCACACCTGACCGTCCGGAGGAAGGTCGCCTCGTTCCTCGACCTCGGGACGGGCTGCGGTGTCGAGGGGTTGCTGGCGTCACCACACGCCGAGCGCGTTGTCGCGACCGATGTCAGCCCCCGCGCCGTGAACTTCGCCGCGTTCAACGCCCAGCTCAACCTCGCGAACAACATCGAGCACCGCGTCGGGAGTTGGTTCGAACCCGTTGGCGACGAGCGCTTCGACACGATCGCCTGCAATCCGCCGTACGTGATCTCGCCGGCCAGCGAGTACATCTATCGCGACAGCGGTCTGGTGGGCGATAGCGTCTCCGAGCAGGTCGTCCGCTCCATCCCGGCGCACCTGACCGACGGTGGCTACGCGACGGTCCAGATCAGCTGGGTCGCCGACCCCGACGGCGATGAGGTAGACCCCGTACGGCGCTGGGTCTCGGACAGCGGGTGCGACGCGTGGCTGCTCCACTACCGCACCGACAAGCCGCTCGACACGGCGGCGGTCTGGAATCAGATGGAATCTGGCGACCCGGTGCGCTACGCGCACCTCATCGACACCTGGATGGCGTACTACCGCGAGCTGGGCATCCGCGGGATCGCGTACGGCTCGCTGCTGCTCCGCCGCCGTCAGGGCACGAACTGGTTCCGCACGGATCCGCTGCCAGCGAATCGTCTGAAGCCTGGGAGCGATCACATTCTTCGCGTCTTCGCGGCGCACGATCTGCTCGCCGGAACGACCGGTGGCGAGCGTCTGCTTGACGAGCGGGTGCGCGTGGTCCCGACCGCCGTGATCGAACAGCGTGTGCGGTTCTCCGACGGCGAGCCGCGTATCGAGAAGATGACGCTGACTCTGGATGAGGGCGTCGGCTTCCAGGCCGGCTTGGATGCGGGAGTGATGCACCTGCTCACGCAGCTCGATGGCGGCCGGACACTGCGCGAGGCACTTGCGGAAGGGGCGAAACGCGATGGCGTGGCCGACGTCGAGGGCTACGCGCGCGCTGGGCTACCCGCCGCGCGCCGGATGTTCGAGCTGGGGTTCCTCGAGCGCGTCGTGTAGTCGGGCTGAACGTCCTCAGCTGATCCCGTTGTGTAATCCGGATGGCTTGACAGCGCTTAGCGCTGACGTAGCGTGCCGCCCCAAGGAGGGGAAGGGATGACTACACCTATCCCGGCGACTGACAGGCGCACTGTCCTAAAGCGCGGAGTCTTCGCCGCAGCAGCAGCGGCGGCGGGCGCGCTCGCGATCAGACCCGGCGACCAGCGTCCCGCTCTCGCAGCCGTACCGATCGGCGGCGGGAAGACCATCGAGCTCTTCGGCCGCGGTTGGCATGCGGATGCCGACAAGATCCCGACCAAAGGCGATTCATATTCCGTCTACGGCGAGCTCCTCACGTCGCCCGACGGCGACAAGTGCGGCGAGTTCTACGCCGCGTGCATGGCGATCGATTCACCGTTCCAGGTCACCGGTCAGGGGATCGGCAGCTTGGAGATCCACACACTCGTCCTCGCCGAGGGCTCTATCGTCGCGATGGGTGCAGGCAGCGGCGCGGACCGCAGCTTCGCGATCGTGGGTGGGACCGGGAAGTACACCGGTGCCCGTGGCAGCTACACCGCGAACCAAGACACATACGGCCTGGGCGGAAGCGGCACGGCCGCGTTCAAGCTCAAGCTGCTGGAGTAGGAGAAGCCAATGGCAACGGACATTTTTCTGAAGATCGGCGACATCAAGGGCGAGAGCCTGGACGACAAGCACAAGGACGAGATCGACGTGATGTCGTTCAGCTGGGGCCTCAGCCAGACCGGCACGCTGGCTAGTGGCGGCGGAGCCGGCACCGGCAAGGCCCAGTTCCAGGACCTCCACTTCACGTCGAACATGAGCAAGGCGTCGCCAAAGCTGTTCCTCGCTTGCGCGAGCGGCGAGCACATCAAGGAGGCCACGCTGAGCGGGCGCCGCGGCGGTGACGGCAAGGCGCAGGGTGACTACCTGATCCTCAAGATGACCGACGTGCTGATCTCGTCGTATCAGACCGGCGGCGCGAACGGGAGCAACCCGACAGATCAGGTCAGCATGGCCTACGCGAAGATCGAGTTCACCTACAAGCCGCAGAATTCGGACGGGTCGCTCGACGCTGGGATAACGACTGGTTGGGATCTGAAGGCCAACAAGAAGGTCTAAGGGAATGGCGCAATTCGATTACTTCCTCAAGATCGAAGGCATCAAGGGCGAGAGCGTTGACGACAAGCACAAGGACGAGATCGACGTCTTGTCCTTCAGCTGGGGCGTCAGCCAGACCTCCGTGCGCTCCGGCGCCGGTGGCGCCGCAGCCGGCAAGGCCCAGTTGCAGGATTTCCACTTCACGATGCTCATCAACAAAGCGTCGCCGCAGCTGTTCCTCGCGACTGCCGACGGACACCACATCAAGCAGGCCACATTCGTCGGTGAGACAAGAAACACCGACCGCGGCGGCGATCAGTTCTTCAAGTACACGTTCACCGACGTTCTCGTGTCCTCCTATCAGGACTCGGGGAACGCGAACGGCGTGATCGACGCGTCCGCACTCAGGTTCGCGGACGTGAAGGTCGAAGCGACGCCGGGAGCCAGGATCGAGATATCGGCGGCGACGTTCGGCAATCTCGCGCTCGATCCCAATTCCGGCCGGCCGATCGTCATCTCCGAGCGGACCGGCGTCCTGCTCTCAGGGCCGGTCACCAACTCGGACGGCATCCTCATCGGGATGAGCCGCGGCGTCTCCGAGTACTCGCTCGATGACGTGCTCGGTCTCATCAGCGGCCCGGCACCGCACCTGCGACTCGTGCTCGGCATTCAGGAGGTGCGAACGCTCGGCGAGCAGCCTCCGATCGACACGAACCTCGCAGCAGTTACGACAGACCTCGTCACGACAGAGAACGCGGACGGGGGGCCGAAACCCAAGAAGCCAAAGAAGAAGTCGCTGCAGCACAACATCTACCTGTATGGACCGACGGACCTCGAGCTCACACCCGATGACTTCGGACGCAAGGGCCGACGCCTCGGTCGTCTCGAGCTCGATCCCGACGGAGACCCGCTTCAGCAGGACTTCGACCTCACCGAGGTCGTTCTTGAAGGCGGCTTCGACAGCATAGGGATCCGCATCCAGTCCGCGCTGGACCACGCGCAGCCTGGCAACGAGGATGAAGACCAGGTCGAAGCCGAAGCGGAGAGCGAGACCGCAGCGTCTCGCGCCGCGGCTCCAAAAGCGACCGCCTTCATGCTCACACTCGAGGTCGTGGCCGACTGATATCGGCTCGTCTTGTCACTTGAACGGGGGCGCTTCGGCGCCCCCGTTCCGTCTGCGAGACTTGCATCGTGCTGCTCGAGGAAGGCCGCGTCGTAGCCAACGCGCGCATCGGCGATCTCGGGACGCTCCTGCTGGTCCGCGCGCCCGAGATCGCGGCGCAAGCGCACGCCGGCCAGTTCGTGCATGTGCGCCCGGGCGTGGGCTGGGATCCCCTGCTGCGGCGCCCCTACTCGTTCTGCGGCATCGACCGCCGCGCGGGTGAGATCGAGCTGATCGTGAAGCCGCTCGGCACCGGCGGAGAGTGGATCGCCGAACGGCACGTGGGTGATGCGCTCGACCTCCTCGGCCCGCTCGGCACATCCTTCGTCGTACGGCGCGACACGCGGAACCTGCTGCTCGTCGCCGGCGGAACCGGCATCGCCCCCATGCGGGTGATAGCCGAGCTGGAGGCGCCGCGGCGTAACGTGACGCTCGTGATGGGCGGACGCTCGGTCGCGTACCTGTGGCCGTCCGACCGGTTGCCCGCCGGCGTCGAGTACGTGACGACGACCGACGACGGCAGCTTCGGGACGCGCGGACGCGTCACGGACGTGATCCCGGCGCTGCTCCCGTGGGCCGATCAGCTTCTCGCGTGCGGGCCATGGCCGATGCTCGCCGCGCTCGGCCGTCTTCGTGACGGCGCGGAGCGCGCTGCCGCGACGTTCCCGGGTCGGCGCACACTGCTCGACGCACAGATCGCGGTCGAGCAGCACATGGGCTGCGCGATGGGCGTGTGCCGCGCCTGCGTCATCGTCACATCCGAAGGCAACGCGCGTGTGTGCCGGGAAGGTCCCGTCTTCGCGCTCGGCGACATCGCCTTTGAGGCGGGCGAACCGGCCACCGTGGGAGTCCATTAGTGGCGTGGCGCCGCACGAAGAAACACGTCGAGCGGCCGATCGATGTGCGCCGGTCGCTGGAGGAGTCGCTCGAGACCGCCGCGGAGGGCGAGGAGGAAGAGGATCTGGTCGAGCTGGTCGATCTCGATGGCGCGTCGATCGCGGAGGCCGCGATCGGCGAGCCGGACGCAGAGCGATTACCGACCGAGATCGCCGACAAGCTGCGCGAAAGCCTCGCAGGCGCGGTGATCACCGAAGTCCGCGCGGTCCCCCAGGCGCCGCCGGAGACACTGCCGGAACACGGGCTCGACCTCTCGGTGGAGGCGGCGCGTGGTCTGTGGCTGAAGAATCCGGTGCTCACCGCATCCGGGACGTTCGGTCAGGGCGTCGAGTACGCGGAGCTCATCGACGTGACCCGACTCGGCGCGATCGTGAACAAGGGCACGACGCCCCACGCGCGTCCAGGCAATCGGCAGTATCGGATCGCCGAGACGCCCGCCGGCATCCTCAATTCGATCGGCCTCGAGAACCCAGGCGCCGAGGAGGTCGCTCGCAAATACGGCAAGGTCTGGGCGAAGCTCGGCGTGCCGGTGATCGTCAACGTCGCCGGCTACAGCGTCGGGGATTATGTGTTCGTGGTCGAGGCCCTCGACGGCACGCCGGGCGTCATCGCGTTCGAGCTCAACGTGTCGTGTCCCAACGTCGCGGGCGGGATGCTGTTCGGCTCCGACCCAAGATTGGCCGCGGAGGTCACGCGTGCGGTGAAAGACGCAACGGACAAGCCCGTCGTCGTGAAGCTCACCCCGAACGCCGCGGATGTCGTCGCCGTCGCGGTCGCGTGCGAGGAGGCGGGCGCGGATGGGCTCACCGCCATCAACACCGTGCTGGGCATGAGGATCGACGTCGCAAAGAGACGTCCGGTGCTGGGGACCGGCAGCGGTGGTCTGTCCGGTCCGGCGATCCGCCCCATCGCTGTGCATCTCACGTATCAGGTCGCACAGGCTGTCTCGATCCCGATCATCGGCGCGGGCGGCGTCACGAACGCCAACGATGCGCTCGAGTTCCTCATGGCTGGAGCGTCGGCGGTGCAGGTCGGGACCGCCACCTTCGCCGATCCGTCCGCACCGCTCACCGTGATCGAAGGTCTCGCCGCGTACGTACGCGCGCAGGGTCTCGCATCGATCCGCGACATCGTCGGTGCGGCGCTGCCGCCAGCGACGTGAGCAAGCTGCCCGATCCATTCGCCTTCGGACCACTGGCGCTCCTCGAGAAGGCCTCACGCGATCGCCTGAAGAAGCTCGCATCGAAACGCCAGCTCGATGTCGGCGAGATGCTCATCGACGAGCGGCATCCGCTCGACGAGGCGTACGTGATCGTGGACGGGACGATGCGCGTCGTCGGGACCGTCGAGCTCCGGACGCTCGCGATCGTCAGTGCGCCTTCGCTGGTCGGCGAGCTCGTGTTCTTCGACGAGCAGGACCAAGCCGCGACCGTGGTTGCCGACACGCCGTGCACGGCCTACGTCCTGCCGGGCAAGGAGCTGCGGCGGCTCATGGACGAGCAGCGCATCTTCGCCGTTGCGATGCGCGAACGGACCGACATGTGGCTCGCGGACGTCTTCCTGAAGCGGCAGAGCCCGCTCCGCGATCTTCCCTCCGACATCGTGGCTTCGCTCGCGTCGCAGCTGCGCCCGCGGATGCTGGCGAAGGATCAGCTGGTGGAGGGGAGCGACGACGATTGGTATCTCGTGCGGCGCGGCGCGCTGGAGCCCGTGGACGGCGGCGAGCGGACCGAGCCCGGCGATTTCATTCAGCGTCAGCGTGGCGTCGGATACGCGGCGGTCGGCGAGACGTGGCTCTACGAGCTACGGCTGAGCGACGTCGCGCGTGAGATCGTGCGCTATCAGTCGCGGCTGCGCGAGATCAAAGAGACGATCAGTGATCCGACGCGCGTGAAGCTCCGCCCGAACCTCACCATCGTGCATGACTCTCGTCTCGGCGGCGCGCTCGTGCGCGACAGGCATAACCGCGCCGTGGTGTCCGAGGGCGTGGCCGCACTCATACCAGCGATCGACGGCCACACCGACGTGACGCGACTCACCGAGCTGACCGGTATCGCGCGCGGCCCGGTCATCGAAGCGCTTGCGGTCCTCATCGCTGCCGGTCTCGCGAACGACGAATCACGGTGGCCGGACTTCCGTCCCGACTAGACTCGGCCGCATGCAGACGAGCGTCACGCGTGCCTCATCGATCTCGGAGGAATGGCGCGCATCGATCGCACGCCGCATCGCGGCAGTGCATGCCCTGTGGCAGGAGGGCGTCTCCGATCTCACGCTCGAGCACGTCAACCACCTCGAGCGCGCGGGCGTCCTGCCGATCGCGTTCTCGCTCATGCACTTCGTCGTCGGCGAGGATCGCAATGCGGCGCGCTACCTCGACGCGGGTGTGATGCTCTGGGACGAGCAGGGCTGGGCGAAACGTGTCGGGCTGGTCGGCCAGCCGCCGGTGCGCGGCACGCCGATGGCCGATGCCGAGTTGATCCGGCTCGGCGACATGGACGCCTGGCGCGCGTATCAGAGTGCCGTGTTCGCGCGCACGGAGCGCGCGCTCGCAACGCTGCCGCTCGAACGGTTCGCACAGAAGGCGATGGACCGGCCGCCGGCCGACAAGCTGAAGGGAGCGTTCATCGCGCTACTCGTACCTGAGGGCGAGTTCCACGTCAGCGATGTGTGTGAGGCGTACCTGTTCCAGCACGCGGTCCGTCATCTCGGCGAGCTCGAGCACGCCCGCGCGCTCGTCGGCCTGGGCGGTCTTTCTTAGCCGAGCACGTCGCGGCGCAGCACCAGTCCGATCTTTCCGAACGTCTGCCGCGGCTCGGCGAACACTCTCACATCGCCCTTGCCCTCGGCCACCGCGTCGGGCGTGTGATTCTCCGCGGCGAATTCGATCTCGCTGAGCGACGGGAAGCCATTGAGCAGGGACGTTCCCATGACGTGGACGAGGTGCTGGATCGAGCGGCTGTTGAAATCATGGAACGTGAGCTCGATCGAGCGACGCACCTGTTCCGCGGGTACGTGTGTCGTGTCGTCCGCGGCGTCGCGGACATCGCCGTAGCGCCAGAACGCATCCATTCGGATCGTGAGCGGGCGGTCCACGAGGTCAGGCAGGCTCGTGTACTGATCGCGCGCGAACGCTTCGAACGAGCTTCCGGTCGTCTTCAACAGCCGCAACCCCTCGAGCCCGCTGCGTAGAGCGGTGACATTGACCTCGCTCGTGGAGCGCTCGAAGTCGGCCTGGGACACCGCCACATCGCTCCGCGTCATCCGGAACACGACGTCGCTCTCGCCGTGGGCTGGGTCGAGCGGGACTTCGTGCGCCGTCACACGGATACGCTCCATCTGCGGGTA
>JALYLT010000066.1 GCA_030774095.1 Chloroflexota bacterium | reverse complement strand
CCGTGGGCTTGGCTGGCGGCGGAGGCGGCACCACATCGGCGTTCTCGACACCGTCGAGATGCGTGCGGATGTTGACGATGTCGGCCCAATCGTCTTCGGTGCCGCGCATGATGAACGTGACGAGCTGGTTGACCTGTTCGGGGTTGAAGGGTCCGCCTTCGGACTGCGCCCACGCGGGCATGGAGTAGTTCGGCGGGGGATTCGCGTGACCGCGCTCGATCGTCAGTTCGATGAAAGCCTCTCGCGTCGCGAGCGCCGAAGGATCCTCCTTCAGGCTCTCGTATTTGTTCGCCGCGACGTTGAGCGGCTTTCCCGGCAGGGCCTTTCCATTCACATCGGTCTCGCCGTTGCCCAGGCCCGTCTTCCCGTGGCACGGATAGCAGAAGTTCGCGTAGAGATTCTTTCCGCGCATGATCGACGTCTCCATCTGCTTCTCCGCGGCTGCGGCACGTAAAGACAGAGGACCGGTGGGGATGATCTCCAGGAGCAGGTAGCCGCCCACCAGCCCGATGATGGCGAACAGCATCGCGCCAGCTGCCACGATCTTGCGGTCGAGATTGCCGGAGATCTCGAGCGGGTCGGGAGCGGCCGGGATCTGCGCGACCCAGTAGGGAGTTGGCTGCTCGACGGTGTCGCCGGGTCCATAGTGCTGCCGCAGCAGCTCCACGCCGGTGGCGGGCTTCTCGTCCGGCTCGATCTGCTGCTGGTGATACGCGACGAAACCGAAATATGCGAGCAGCGCGACGAACAAGAGGAGGCTGGCCACGGCCAGGATGATGTTGATGTCCATTACGCGTCAGGGACCTCGACGTGCGCCGGGTTCCACTTGTTGTCCGGTCGCTTCAGGACGTTGAGCGGGTTGGTGTCGACGACAAGAGATCCGTTCACGTCAGCGACGTGGAAGAGGTCGAGGCCGCGCGGCGCCGGTCCGCCGATGACGAGCGCGGTGGTCTTCTCGTAGAGCGAGCCGTGGCACGGGCAATGGAACTGGTCCTCGGTCTTGTTCCAGGGCACGGTGCAGCCGAGGTGCGTGCATTTGCGGTAAGCGGCCGCGATCGCGCCCGGGCCATGGATCAGAAAGAAGCGACCCTCGGTATTGAGGATGGGCTCGTCCTTCGTCGCCTGGAATTTCGCGATGACGTCGGCCTTCTTCCCGGCTGGGATCTTGGCGCCGAGGCCCTCGATCTTGATGACCTTGAAGAACGGCAGGAAAGCGGCCGAGAGCTCCCCGACCGCAAGCAGCGTCGCGGTGAGAAAGCCGATGCGAAGAAACTGGCGCCGCTTGACACGCGACAGCATTCCGCCGGACACGATCGAGGTGTCGTCGTGCGGTCGGATCACGTCAAGGACTCGGCGCGAAGCATTGATGTGTCTCCGGCAGCGCCCATGGCGCGTACAAATCCATGCCCGGGCCGCGTAACGAGGTGCCCACGACGGTCAGCACGACATACGTGACGACGAAGCCGGTGAAGATCGCGATCATCCACTCGCGCGTGCCCCCACCGAACAAGCGTTTAACCAGCTGCACGAGGACGACAGGCAGGATGAGCATCAGCGCGATCGGGATCACGTAGTTGGGGATGAGCTCACGACCGCCTGGGAAGTACTGGCTCGCGAACTCGGCGTAACCGGGCCAGCCGGTCTTGACGTTAGTCACTGGGTCGAGGACGCGGCGATCGACCTTGACCACGGCATCGATCGCGATGAGTGCGGACACGATCACACCGGTGAACACGGTGGCGAAGATGGCGGTGCGCTTGCCGATCTCGTTGGTGAACCAATGGCCGATACCGGACCGGTCGCGGTCGATGTACGGGATGATCGCCATGAACGTCAGCCAGATCGTCGGAACGATGACGCCGGCGAGGCCCTTGTCCATGTGGAGCAGCAGCTCCTGGAGATTCAGCAGGTACCACGGCGCCTTCGACGGGTTCGGCGTGCAGTCGACGGTCGAGTGGTCCTGCAAGGGCGCGTTGAACAGTGCCGAGATGACGAAGAGGCCGAGTGACCAGATCATCGCCGCGATGAACTCGATGACGAGCAGATGCGGCCAGACCATCGCGGTGTCCTCTACGCGCTTGTCGACACGGACGACCGAGTCCTGCCTAACGAAAGCCAGGAGCCGAAGACGCTTCTCCTGCCCAGGGAAGGGCTGCGGTCCTCGAGGGGCCGTCATGAGCAGCGAGCCACGCGCGCGAGCGACCACGCGGCGGCACTCCTCGAGCGAGCGTCTGCGCCCAGCCGGCCCGAACGGAGCGCGCAATGCGAGTAGCGGGCCGGCGTAGCCAGCAGCGAGCGAGAGGAGTGGCGCCGCGTGAAGCTCGAGCGCCGGTCGAGGTAGCTCATAGTGGCCCCGAGATCCCGCCGTCTTTCCGAATGCGCCAGAAGTGGATGGCGATCAGGAATCCGGTCGCTAGCGGCAGCGCGACGACGTGCAATGCGTAGAACCGCAGCAAAGCATTCGGTCCGAGCTGATACCCGCCGAATATCACGAACGCCACCTCGTCGCCGACGGCGGGCGTCGCGCGCGCGATCTCATAGCCCACCGTGACGGCCCAGAGCGCGAGCTGGTCCCACGGCAGCAGATAGCCGGTGTACGAGAGCAGCAGCGTGAGGGTGAACAGAAGCGTCCCCACGACCCAGTTGAACTCGCGCGGTGGCTTGTACGAGCCGGTGTAAAAGACGCGGATCATGTGGAGGAACACGGTGATCACCATGCCGTGCGCCGCCCAGCGATGCATGTTCCGCAGCAGCTGTCCGAAGATGACGACCGTCTCGAGGTCCTTGATGTCCGAGTACGCCCATTCGGTCGTCGGCCGGTAATAGAACATGAGCAGCGTCCCGGTCAGCGTGAGCACGAGGAACAGGAAGAATGAGAGACCACCCATGCACCACGTGTACGGGATAGCGAGGGCGTGACGCCGCACCTTGACCGGATGCAGGTGAAGGAACACGTTGGTGAACACCGCGAGCGACTGGTTCTTGCGGGAGTCAGGGTAGCCGTGGCGGAAGAGCGACTTCCAGAGCACGCCCTGCTTCACGCGCTGCCAGACCTGCACCGGGATGTCGAGCATTTAGTGAACGTGCTCCTTTTGTGGTTCTGTCACCGGATGGCCGTTGTGACCGTTGTGCCCGTTCTTGTATCCAGGTGCGCGGGCGGGGTCGTACATAGGGAGCGGGCGGATCGCCCTTCCGCCACCGACCGTGAGATCCAGATGGACCTCGTCGTCGATCGACTCCTTCGGTAGCGTCTTGCCGACCGCGGGCATGACCGCGCCGTAGCGGTTCATCGTGATCGCGTCGGTCGGGCAGCGGATGATGCAGAGCGCGCAGCGGATGCACGCGGTCTCATCGAGGAAGAACGCGACGCCCTGGCCCCACTTCTTCGCCTCGCCGACCGCGGGGATCGCGCCGTCATCGACGATGTCGGACATGTCGACCATGTGGATGACGTCCATCGGGCACACATCGACGCAGCCGCCACAGATGATGCAGAGCTCGCCGACGATCTCGATGTTGAAGTTGCATTTGAGGCAACGGTCCGACTCCGCGATCGCCTGCGCCTGGTCGTAGCCCTGGTTCACCTCGAGGAACAGCCCGCGGCGTTCCTTCTTCGCGAGCTTCGGCATCTCCTGACGCGGGATGCGGTCGTAGTCCACCGACATGTTGTGGTAGATACGGGCGAGCTCGCCTTCGCCGGCGATCTGTCCGGTGTTGTCGGGCGTGCTCGAGCGTCGCAGCGTCACGATCTCGTGGTATTCGGGCACGTTCACGGCGGAAGCGATGGGATCGAGGAACCTCGCGACCTGCTGGGCCGCTGACCGCCCGTCGGCGACCGCCGCGATGATCGTTGATGGCCCCTCGCGGTAATCACCGGCCATGAAGATCTTCGGGACCGAAGTCTGGTACGTCTCCGGATCGACCTTGAGATCGCGGTAACGCTTGACGCGGAACTCGGGGATGTCGGCGAGCCAGGTCGTGTCGGGGTTCTGGCTCAGCGCGAGCAGGACGGTCTCGCAGGGGACGTCGAACTCGGACCCCGCGATCGGCTCGGGGCTGCGGCGTCCACTCTTGTCCGGCTCGCCGAGCTTGTTGCGGACGAAGCGCACACCACGCGCGTGCCCCCACTCCGTCGTGAGGATCTCGACCGGCGACGCGAGATACACGAAGTGGATGCCCTCGCGCTCGGTCTCGGTGAGCTCTTCCTCGTCGACGACCATCTCATCGCGGCCGCGGCGGTAGACGATCGAGACGTGATCGGCGCCGAGCCTCCACGAGGTCGATGCACAGTCCATCGCTGTGTAGCCGCCGCCCAGTACCACGACGTTCTTCCCTACCTCGACCGGGCGGCCGCGATAGGCGCGCTCGAGGAACACGATCCCGGCCATCACGCCATCGGCATCGAGGTTCTTGATCTCCGCTGGATAATTCGGCTCGAAGCAACCGGCGGTCACGAGCACGGCGTCGTACTCGTCGTGCAGCTGCCGCAGCCCCACATCGCGACCGACGTACGTCGAAAGGCGCAGCTCGACGTTCTCGTTGACGATCCCGTTGATGTCACGGTCGATGACCTCGCGCGGCAGGCGGAACGGCGGCACGCCGGCGAGCGCGGTGCCCCCCGCCTGATCGAGCGCGTCGAGCACGGTGACGCCGAAGCCGAGCTTCGCGAGGTCGCTCGCGGCCGAGAGACCCGCGCATCCGGCGCCAACGACCGCGACGCGCCCGCGCGGCGGGCCGATGACGGGCGGCGGTGGCTGCGTGTACGCGTGGCCGTCGACGCGCACATTCGTGTGCGTCCAGTCTGAGAGGAACTTCTTCACGTAACGGATCGAGAGCGGCTTGTCGACTTCTTTGCGCCGACACGCGGTCTCGCACGGCGCGGCGCACACGGAGCCGCAGATCGAGGCCATCGGGTTCGGATCGAGAGCGAGCTCCCACGCTTTCTCGAACTCACCGGCCGCCGCGAGGTTGAGATACCCGCGGCAGTTGGTCTTCACCGGACAGGCTTCCTGGCAGGGGATGTTGTCCTGGTACCAGGACGGCCCGACCTCCACCACCTGGTACAGCTCTCTCACGCGTACCTCATGCTACCGACGGCACATGGCGCGTCAAACGAGCAGAGCGACGATCGAACGCAAGACCCGCCTCGATGGATCGGTCAGCGAGTACCGCTGCGAGCGGTTATCGCTCGAGGTCGACCGTCGCGCGGTGTTGCGTTACGTGATGGACCGCGAGTGGGTCATCGCCGACACCGGGATCGTGCTTCTGCCGGGTCAGATCACGATCGCGCATTACTGGACCGACCGTCCGTACAACGTCTATCACTGGCTCGATGGCGCTCGGACCATCGCGTACTACTGCAACGTCGCGAGCGACACGATCATCCGCGAAGATATGGTCGGCTACACGGATCTCGTCGTCGATGTGCTCCTACGACCTTCGGGGGAAACGATCGTCCTCGATGAGGAGGAGCTGCCGCCCGACCTCGCGCCGGCGCAGCGCATCCACATCGCGCGCGCCCTCGAGGCGATCGCGTCCGCTCCGCGCCGGCTGGCCGCGGAGATCGAGCGCGAGACCCGCGCCGCACTCGGCGCCTAACCACGCCTGCGGGGGAGCGTCTTCCCCCGAGCGGGGGGCGCTGCGCTTGTTTAGCAGGACCACACTTCCCCACGTGGACGATGACACCCGCCTCGCGAATCGTGGCGCGACCGACCCCGTAGCCGAGGTCGGCGCACCGCAGACCGGACCCAACCGCAGTGACCTGGAAGCGCTCAAGGACGGCGCGGCGATGATGATCCAGGCCGGGAACCGCGTCGCCGCGATGGCGCTGCTCTGGTCCGCCGTCGCGATCGATCCGACCGATCTCGCCTCGCATCGCCGTCTCGCCGCGACGCTCGCGAGCGGCGGAGACATCGACGGCGCGGCTGACGAGTACGCGCGCTACATCGAATTCATGCTTCCGCTCGGCGAGGTCGGCCGCGCGACGCTCGAGCTCTCATACGGAGCGAGCATGCTCGGCGGCCACCACGCGCTGCACGAAGCTGCGGAGAAGATCGTGACCGCGGTGCGCTCGATCGTGCCGCCAAGCAATGCCGCGATCGCGCCGACCGCGCCGGGGATGCGTCCCGACGCTCCCGCGATGCGACCCCTCGGACCAACGCGCGTGCCCGCGGGCCACGCTGTCGCGGCCCCGCTTCCGACGCCGCGTCTCCTACCGAAGGTGCCGTTCCGCTTCTGCGTCCACGCCGACGGCGATCGTCACTGGATGCAGCTCGAGGGCGGCACCGCGGGTCTCGTACCGGTCGCCGTCCGCGTCATCGATACGAATGAGAACGTGATCGAAACGCGCCTCTGCATTCCGCTCGCCGCGGGCGACAAGGGACATGCGCCCAAGGACGAGCACGCAGCGCCCGGTGTGGCGTGGGTGGTCGTCGGGATCCCGAATGACGTCGTCGCCGCGATCGATGCGGGCAAGCCTTCGCCGTACGGCTTCCAGGCGAAGGTCGGCGAGGACTGGCTCTCGCTCGACCTCTCCGACACCGGCTGCCGCCTCGGTCGCACGCGGGCGAAGACCGCCGCCTCCTAGCTCCGACCTGACTCGCGTAGCCTGACACTCATGCGACGGCTCCTGCGGGACGCGATGCCCCTGCGGCGCGGCGAATGGGGTCTCGCCCTCTTCCTGTACTTCTTGCTCACCGTCATGGTCGGTGCCGACTGGGTCGGCAAGCTCGGAGCCGATGCGCTCTTCGTGAAACGCTACGGCGTACAGAACGTCCCCTGGATGTACATCATCACGCCGATCGCGATGCTCGCGGTCTCCGCCCTCATCTTCTTCTTCATCGACCGCATGCGTCGCCGCACCATGCTCCTCTTCTATGTCGCGGCCGTCACGTTGGCGTCGGTCCTCATCCAGTACGCGATCACCACCGAGGCAATCGGGAACATCATCCAGCCGATCTCCTATGTTTTCGCGCACGGCGTCAAGGAGACCATCTACATCCTCTTCTGGGTCTACGCCGGCAATCTGTACGACTCCGAACAATCGCGTCGTCTCTTCCCCTTCTTCGCGGGTTCGGTCCTCGTCGGGAAGATCCTCGGCGGCATCGTGGGCGCAGCGATCGCACCGATCATCCACGCTGAGAATTTCATCGGCGCACAGGCAGTGGGGTTCTTCGTGTGCTTCGTCGCGCTCGTGCTATATCGCGGTCTCCCTGAGGGGCGCTCCGGCTACGTCGAGACGAAAGAGCGGCCGCAGGGCGTGCGCGCGACGATCCGCGAGTCGGTCGACGGCTACCGCACCGTCACTTCGGACAACCTTCTGCGCACGTTCGGCGTCGGTGTCTTCTTCTGGTACTTCCTCATGCAGTTCGCGAACTTCCTCTACCTGCTCGGCCTCGATCAGACCGCGGCGGGCAGCGGCACAGGCAGCGAGGACACCTTCAGCCAGCTGTACGCCTCCGTCTACACCAGCTCCTCGCTCGTGGCGCTCGCGATCCAGAGCTTCATCACCAGCGGGCTCCTCCGGCGCATCGGCATCGCCTGGGTCCTCTTCGCCCTGCCGCTCTGGTACCTGGCCACGTACGCGGCCGCCGCGTACTGGGGCCTCATCCTCGTCACGGGTGTCGCGCTGCAGCTCGGCGAACGGATCTGGATCCCCGCGCTACATCGACCAGCAACCGAGCTTGTGTACAGCCAGGTGTCCGACGCGATCCGTCCGCGAGCGCGCGCCTTCCTCTCGGGCGGCGTGAACGCGTTCGGGAACATGGCCGCGGCGATCGCACTCATCGTCGGTCTGAGCTACTCCGACGTGCAGACGCTCCTCGCCACCGGCACCGGGCTGTCGCTCGTCTACGTGTACAACGCGTGGCACACGCGCCGGCTGTTCGGCCGCCGCATCGCGCAGAACCTCACCTCGCCCGACCCGGACCTGCGGCGCAACGCGGCCGACATGCTGTCGTCTGAGGGCGGCGCGGTACCGGACGACGTCCTCAAATCGCTCGGTGGCCGTGTCCCAGCCGACGTCGAACACGGCGTGCGTCTCGCGCTGACGCGCAAGGGGATCCTCGCGGTCGCGGCGGACGTTACGGAATAGCTCGCCGCGGAGCCGCGACGAAGCTGAGCAGCAGGCCCACCACCCCGCAGAGCGTCACCATGCCGGTGAGCTCGTGCACCGTCCAACCGCTGCCGATGCGCAGGACGACCACGGCCAGATAGATCGCGAAGTACACCGCCGGAAGGGCGAACGCGAACACGTGAAGCTGCAGCGGTCGCGCATCGGACGGCCGTAGCCGCCAGAGGAGCAGGTCGCCGATCGCGCCGGCGGCGACGGCGACAGCGGCGAACGTGAGCTGGACCTCGAGTGGCGCATGACCGCGCATCAGGATCATCGCGGCGCCGTTCAACCCGAGAAGCACGGTCAGAGAGCCGATCGGGAGCGTGCCGCGACGCAGCGCGACGAGCGCGAGCCCGACGATTAGCGCGCTGAAGAGATACATGCCGAGCAGTGACCGAACCAGCGTTGTCTCGTTCGGCTTCGCGCCGGTTCCGATGACAGTCGAGTACGGACCGGCGAAGAGCGAGAAGAACGTGAAGAGCGACAGCAGCGCGGTGAGCGACAGCACCGCCGGCAGCTGCGCCGCGAGTCCCCCGGAAGCGCCGCGCCGCCACGCGGCGAGCAGCGGACCGCTCACGATCAGCGCGATGCCCAGGCCGAGAACGAGGTGGCTCGGGCTCAGCAGCGCATCGGTGCTGAGCTCGATCCCGAAGAGCGTGTGCCACACCATGTCGAACGCGCCGCCCACACCGAACACGATGACGCCGGCCATGGCCGCTTCGTAGCCGGCCGGGATCGCGGCACGCCAGGTCGCCGCCTCCGGACGGGCGCGAGCGACCGCGCCGAGGATCACCGCCGCTGCGGCGGCGTACCCCGAATAGAAGGCGGCATGCCAGATCGTCCAGAACGAATCCGGCAGGCCGTAGCCGTGGGCCCAGCCGTCCCAGTAAAGGCCGCCGAGCAGCCACGCGCTCGCGGCGATCACCAGCCAGTCGAGGCCGACGCCAAGCGCCCGAGGGCGCGACAAGGCCACGGGCCGCGCTGCGGTGACGGTCGCCATCACACCTGTATACGCGGCTCGTCGAGCCGGCGTTGCGCCTCGAGCCATTGCTCCGCCTCGCGCGGCTCTCGGAAGCGGTGAAGAGCGAGGTGCGCGTACTCGGGACGAGCCAAGAGCTCCGGGAGCAGGCGGTTTCGTCGCCGGTAACTCTTCAGCGCCCAAACGTAGAGCGAGTCCGACGAGAAGAAGGAGTTCCGGACCGTCTCGCGGTTCCCGGTGCCGGGCCATATCTCTTCGCCAGTCTTGATCCGCGAGAGGTTGCGGCGGGCGAGGCGCGCGAGGATTAGCCACAGCGGATAGTCGAGCCAGATCACTGTGTCGGCGCGACCCCAAACGATCTCGCGCGCGCCTCGTCCCCCGTAATTGCCGTCGACCACCCAACTGTCTTGGCTCGTCGCGGCGTCGATCTTCGCGTGGAAGGCGTGTTCAGCCGCCATCGTCCAGTTTGCCTCCCAGTTCAGTGCGTCCAGTTCGACGAAGTCGACGCTGAGGATCTGGGCGAGCCTGCGCGCGAACGTCGTTTTCCCGCTCCCCGTCGAACCCACCACCGAAACGCGTCTCACGAAGCGCGACGATATCCTCGGTCCACCCCGTGAAGCTCCACGAGTACCAGGCGAAGCAGCTGCTCGCGCGCGCCGGCATCCCCATTCCCGAAGGTCGTCTTGCGACGACGCATGAGGAGGCGGAGGCCGCCGCGCGCGCGCTCGGCGGCACCGTCGTCGTGAAAGCGCAGGTGCATGCCGGGGGACGCGGGAAGGCCGGCGGCATCAAGGTGGCGAAGACGCCGGCCGAGGCGCGCGAGCACGCATCGACGATCC
>JALYLT010000065.1 GCA_030774095.1 Chloroflexota bacterium | reverse complement strand
TCGCGGATCTCGCGCTGACCCGCCGGATCAAGTCCGTTTGCCGGCTCGTCGAGGATGACGAGCGCGGGATCGCCGAGCAGCGTCGACGCGATCCCGAGGCGTTGCCGCATGCCGAGCGAATACGTCCGGAACTTCGATCCACCGCGCGTCGCCAGCCCGAGCCGCGTCAGAACGGGGTCCACGCGAGCAAGCGCTCCGCCGCCGTGCAGCAGCGCCACCGCGACGAGGTTGTCGCGACCGGAGAGGTACGGATAGAAGGAGGTGACCTCGAGCATCGCGCCTACGCCCGCGAGCGCTTTCTCCCGGTACGCAGCAACATCGTGCCCGAGCACCTGCGCGCTGCCAGCGGTCGGGGCGACCAGGCCGAGGACCATGCCGATGGTCGTGCTCTTGCCCGCGCCGTTCGGTCCGAGAAGGCCAACCACCTCACCACGCTTCACAACGAGGTCGAGATGATCGACGGCGGTCAGATCGCCGAAGCGCTTCGTGAGTCCGCTCGTGCGAAGCGCGACGTCGTCGGTCACGTCGCGAGCATACGGCGGCATGAGTATCCTGACGCCGTGCCAGACCTCGCCGAGATCGCTCGCGCGCTCGTCGCTCCGGGCAAGGGAATCCTCGCCGCGGATGAGAGCACGAGCACCATCAAGAGACGTTTCGACGCGATCGGCGTCGAGAACACCGAGGACAATCGCCGCGCGTATCGCGAGCTGTTGTTCCGTACGCCCGGCATCGCGGAGTACGTCAGCGGGGTGATCCTCTACGACGAGACGATCCGCCAGAAGGCGGCCGATGGCGCGCCGCTGGTGAAGATCCTCAAGGACCAGGGCATTCACCCTGGCATCAAGGTCGACCTGGGCGCGAAGCCGCTCGCGTTCGCGCCTGGCGAGGTGGTCACCGAGGGGCTCGACGGACTGCGCGAGCGCCTCGCCGAATACAAAGCACTGGGCGCGGTCTTCAGCAAGTGGCGTGCGGTGATCACGATCGGCGACGACATCCCCTCGGACACCTGCATCCGCGTCAACGCGCACGCGCTCGCGCGCTACGCCGCGCTGAGCCAGGAAGCCGGCATCGTCCCGATCGTGGAGCCCGAGGTGCTCATGGACGGCACCCACTCGATCGAGCGCTGCAACGAGGTCACGATCAAAACGCTGCGCACGGTCTTCATCCAGCTGGCCGCGCAGCGCGTGCGCCTCGAGGGAATGCTGCTCAAGCCGAACATGGTGCTGTCCGGCAAAGAGGCCAACAGTCGCGCGTCTGCCGACGACGTCGCCCGCTACACGGTGGAGTGCTTCCGGCAAACGGTGCCGGCCGCGGTGCCCGGGATCGTGTTCCTCTCCGGCGGCCAATCCGATGACGAGGCCACGGTGAACCTCGACGCGATCAATCGTTATGCGGCGAAGGTTCGCGCTCCGTGGACGCTCTCGTTCTCATACGGACGCGGGCTGCAGGCCGCGCCGCAGAAAGCGTGGTCCGGAAAGCCCGCGAACGTGACCGCGGCGCAGCGCGCGTTCCAGCACCGCGCGAAGCTCACCTCCGCGGCGGCGCTGGGCAAGTACTCGCCGGCGATGGAAAAGGAAACGGCCGCGGTCTAGCCGCGCGGCCTAGGCCTGCGCCGGCTCGAGGGCCCGCGGTGGAGTCTCGCGTCCGCTCTCCGGTATCCGCGAGACGAGCGTCACCGCGATGAATCCCAGGATCCCCGCGCTCACGAACATGAGGTGGTAGTCACCAAGGAGCACGCGGAAGAAGCCGCCCGCGTACGCCGCGATCGCGGCGCCGACCATGTGCGAGAACCAGATCCACCCGTACAGCGTGCCCACTGAGCCACGGCCAAAGATCGTCGCGGTGAGGTTCACCGTTGGTGGGACGGTCGCTATCCAATCGATTCCGTATACCACCGCGAACAGCAGCAGTCCCCGCATGTCGTAGATGAGCGGCAATGCGAAGAGCGACATGGCGCGGAAGCCGTAGTACCCCGCGAGGAGCTTGCGGTTGTCATAGCGATCGGTGAGCCAGCCGGACGCGAGCGTGCCGACGATGTTGAACGCGCCGAGCAGCGCGAGGGCGCCCGCCGCAGTGACCTCGGTGAATCCGTGCTCGACGGCGTGGGGGATGAGATGCGTCCCGATCAGGCCGTTCGAGGTGTAGCCGCACACGAAGAAGCTCATCGCGAGCAGCCAGAACTCACGGCGCCGCACCGCCTCGCGCAGCGGCGTGCGGCGAGCGTCGTCCGCCTTCTCCGCGGCCGTCAGTGTCTCGCCCTCGCCGACGGCGCGCTGCCCGACGTCGCTCGGGCGATCGCGCATGAACAGCGCCAGCGGCACGACGGCGATCGCCGCGGCTCCGATGAGCAACGCCATCGCGGCGCGCCAGCCCATCGTGACCGTGAGCGCAGCCATCGCGGGAACGAAAACGAGCTGGCCCGCCGAGGTCGCTCCGCCGAACAGACCGACGATGAGCCCGCGATGCGTGCGGAACCACCGCTGCGCGATCGCCGCGCTCGCGACCTGCCCAGCGGCGCCGGTGCCGAGGCCGATGACGATGCCCCACACCAGGTACAGCTGCCAGAGCTCGGTGATATTGATGAGAGCGAAGAGGCCGGCGGCGATCAGCAGGATGCCGCCGATGAGAAGGAGCCGCGGCCCGAAACGCTCGAGCAGCCAGCCACCGAGCGGCCCGCCGAGGCCGAACGCGAGCAGCGACACGCCGACCGCGAGCGAGATGGCGGCGCGATCCCACCCGAACTCCTGCTCGAGCGGAACGATGATGATGCCGGGTGCCGCGCGCACCGCCTGCGCCGCCATGAGCGTGACGAGCGTCACGGCGACGATCACCCATGCGTAATGGAAGCGGCGGACCTGCATCGGCACTTCGAGTCTACGGAATCAGCCGATAAACTCACGTGTGGAGAGGTGTCCGAGTGGTTGATGGTGCCGCTCTCGAAAAGCGGTAGGCGAAAGCCTCGCGGGTTCGAATCCCGCCCTCTCCGCTGATGGAACCGCGGGTCACCCTCATCACCCTGGGCGTCGAGGATCTGCAGCGATCGCTGTCCTTCTATCGGGACGGCCTCGGCTGGCCGACCGACGGGATCGTCGGCGAGGAATTCGAGAACGGCGCGGTCGTGTTCTTCGAGCTGCGCAAGGGCCTGAAACTCGCGCTGTGGCCGAGGACATCCCTCGCGGCGGTGGCGCACGTGAAAGCGACGGGGACCGCCAGCTTCGAGCTCGCGCACAACGTGCGCTCGAAAGAGGAGGTCGATGAGGTGATCGCGCTGGCGCGCGCCGCCGGAGCGAAAATTACGAGTCCGCCGGCAGATCAGGTCTGGGGAGGCTACTCCGCTCACTTCCAGGATCCCGACGGCCACCTGTGGGAGATCGCCTGGAATCCGGATCCGCGCTTCGCGATCGACTAGCGCCTGCGGATGTCATCGCTCCCATAATTCAGCGTGGGAGAGGTCGCATAGTGGCCGAGTGCGCCCGCTTGGAAAGCGGGTAGCCGAAAGGCTCGCGGGTTCGAATCCCGCCCTCTCCGCAGGGTGGCTCCGCAGCGCGACCGCGTGCTCGTCTTCGACGTCAACGAGACGCTGCTCGACCTTGGCGCGCTCGATCCGCACTTCGCCCGCGTCTTTGGCGACGCGGACGTCCGTCGTGAGTGGTTCGCGACGATGCTGCAGTCCGCGCTGCTTCTCACCGTGACCGGCCCGTATTTCGATTTCGGTTCGCACTTCCGCGCGGCACTCGCGCTCACGGCGGAGAGGCGAGGGGTGACCGTGTCCGAGACGGACGAGAAGGCGATCCTCGGCGAGGTACGCAAGCTTCCCGCGCATCCCGAGGTTCGCGAGAGCCTCACGCGGTTGCGCGATGCCGGATTCCGCGTCGCGGCGCTCACGAACTCGACCGGCCAGGTCGAGGAGGCGCAGCTCGCGAACGCCGGCATCCGCGAACTGTTCGACGAGGCGCTCACCGCGGACGATGCGAAACGGCTCAAGCCCGCGCCCGAGGCGTACGCCGCCGCGGCACGCAAGCTCGGCGTGCCGCTCGGCCGCATCCGCCTCATCGCGGCGCACGCGTGGGACGTCGCGGGCGCGATGCGCGCGGGCGCCGCGGCAGCGTTCGTCGCACGCCCGGGCGCGCTGTGGAATCCACTGCTCGAGAAGCCCGACGTGTGGGGGAGAGACCTGCGCGAGGTCGCAGACCAGATCATCGCGCGCGACCACTAGCCGATACCATGGTGGTGGCCGTGCTAGGCGGGGAGCTAGCGGTGCCCTGTACCCGCAATCCGCTCCAGCGGGGCTGAATTCCCTCCCAAGGTCCGGCGTCGCGGGTCCTGCGTGCGTCGCGTGGTGTTGACGGTCGGGTCCTGTGCAGCGTCGGTCCGTGAACCCCGTCAGATCCGGAAGGAAGCAGCGGTAAGCGGTCGCCGTCGCGTGCCGCAGGCAAGCCTGATCCGAGCTGCGCGCGTGCGTGTGTTCGTGATGTCCGTGATCGACGGAGGGTGCACGGCCAATACTTCTCTACTGCGGCGGGCGCGCAGCGCACCCGCCAAGCAGACGAGAGCGGCGAAGGCCGCTCGACTACTGCGGCGGGCGCGCAGCGCACCCGCCAAGCAGACGAGAGCGGCGAAGGCCGCTCGACTATCGTTGAGTGGTGCCCGAAAGCTCTGCCCTCTATCGCCGCTATCGGCCGCAGACCTTTGCCGCCATCGTCGGTCAGGAGCACGTCACCCGCACGCTGAAGAACGCGATCGGATCGGGCCAGGTGGCGCACGCGTATCTCCTGGCCGGCTCGCGCGGGATCGGCAAGACGACGATCGCGCGGCTCATCGCGAAGGCCGTGAACTGCACCACGGCGAAGGACGGCGAGCCCTGCGATCGCTGCGAGAACTGCACCGCCATCCGCGAGGGCACGTTCCTGGATCTCATCGAGATCGACGCCGCATCCAATCGCGGTATCGACGAGATGCGCGACCTGCGCGACAAGGTGCGGTTCGCTCCGTCGCAGGGTCAGTACAAGGTCTACGTCATCGACGAGGCGCACCAGTTGACCAGCGAAGCCTTCAACGCGCTGCTCAAGACGCTCGAAGAGCCGCCGCCGCACGTCATTTTCGTCCTTGCGACCACCGAGTCCGGAAAGATCCCCGCGACGATCGTGTCGCGCACGCAGCGCTTCGACCTGCGGCGCATCCCGTACAAGGGCGTCGTCGCGCAGCTCGCGAAGATCTGCGATCAGGAGGGCCTGAGGGCCGAGCCCGCGGCGCTCGAGGCCATCGCGCGTCACGCGCAGGGCTCGCTGCGTGACGCGGAGAGCGTGCTCGATATGGTCGCGGCGTTCTCCGAGGGCGGCGTGAAGCTCGCGGACGTCGACGAGCTGCTCGGCGTCTCTGAATGGGAGGAGACCTCGGCGCTCTTCGATGCGCTTGCGGCCAACGATGGCGCCGCCGGCGTGCGCCTAGTGGGCAGGCTCATCGACGAGGGGCGCGACCTCCGCCTCTTCGTGAAGCGCGCCATCGACCACACCCGCGCCCTCCTTCTCGTGCAGGCGCAGGGCAAGCCACCGGAGACCGCGAGCGAAGGTGTGGCCGCGAAGCTCGCTGAGCAGGCGCCGAAGTTCCCGTTGCCGCGTCTCGCGGCGATCGCCAAACGTCTCATCGAGACCGAGCAGCACCTCAAGTCGAGCGAGGGCACGCCGCTTCCACTCGAGCTCGCGATCCTCGATCTCGTCACGCAGCCTGGAGTGTCCGGACCGGCGACGCAGACGCCACCGCGCCGTGAGTCCTCCACCGCGCGATCGTCGGCCCCGCCGCCGGCGGATCGCGGCACGCCGACGCGGGCCCAGGCCCGCACGCCCGAGCGCTCGGTTGTGATCGATCTCGCGGCGCGCCGGGCCCAGACCGGCACGCTGAGCCTCGCAGACGTTCAGAAGGCCTGGGCCGAAATGGTCGCGCGCGTCAAGGAGCAGAGCGTCGGAAAAGCGTCGCAGCTCGTGAAGGCGGAGCCGGTCACGGTCGAAGGCAGCACCGTCGTGATCGGGTTCGACAACGACTTCGCGCGCGCGTACTGGCAGGACCGCTATCGCGTCGAGCTGGAGCAGGGACTGTCCGAACGGCTGAGCCTCACCGTGCGCGTGCGCTGCGTCGTTCAAACGCTGCCAGCGGATGCGCCTTCGCCGGCCGAGGATCCAATGCTTCGCGCGGCGCTGGAAACATTCCGGCGTCCAGAACGGATCATGGAGATCGAGTGATGAAGAACATGGGTGACCTACAGAAGATGGCTCGCGAGATGCAGGCGAACATGGCGAAGGCGCAGGAGGAGCTCGCGGCCGCGACCATTGAGGGCACCGCCGGCGGCGGCGCGGTGGTCGTCGTGCTCACCGGGACGCAGGACATCAAGTCCGTCAAGATCCAGAAGGATGCGGTCGATCCCGATGACGTCGAGACCCTTGAGGACCTCGTCGTCGCAGCATTCACGGATGCGCTGAAGAAGTCGCGCGAGCTTGCCGCGCAGCGGCTCGGCGGCGTGACCGGCGGTCTCAAGATCCCCGGTATGTGATGCCGAGCGCCCTCGCGCGCCCGCTCGCGCGTCTCATCGACGAGCTCTCCAAGCTGCCCGGGGTCGGACCCAAGACCGCGCAGCGGCTCGCGTATCACATCCTGCGCACGCCGATGCCGGACGCCGACGCGCTCGCGGCCGCGATCCGCTCGGTGAAGACCGATCTTCGCTACTGCTCGGTGTGCTTCAACATCGCGGAGGCGGATCCGTGCGTGATCTGCTCGTCGGATGAGCGCGACGGCGGTCTCGTCTGCGTGGTCGAGGAGCCTTTGGACGTCCTCGCGATCGAGCGCACCGGTCAATACAAAGGTCGCTACCACGTGTTGCACGGAGCCATATCGCCCGTCAACGGTGTCCGTCCGGATGACCTCAAGATCGCGCAACTGGTCCAGCGGGTGCGCGGAGGCGGGATCGAGGAGCTCATCCTCGCGACGAATCCGAATCTCGAGGGCGAGGCCACGTCGATGTATGTCGCGCAGCTGTTGGCCGGCAGTGGTCTGCGGGTGACGCGTCTAGCTCGCGGTCTACCGATGGGCGGCGATCTCGAATACGCCGACGAGGTGACGGTCAGTCGTGCGCTGGAGGGACGACGGGCCCTGTGATCGAGACGATCACGCGTCTGGCCGCGCCGTCGACATTCCTGGCGGTCCCGATGGTGCTGCTCGCGGCCATCACGCTGGTGCTCTTCTTTCGAGGACGAGGCGACCGGTTCGGCACGCTCAACGATCTGTTCTCGGCGATCGCGCTGCTGCTCCTAATTCCGCCGGTGGTGGCCGTGTACCGGGTCGGCGGGGACGATGCCGGCACGTGGCTGCTCGCGCTGACGATCGCGACGGTCGCAGGACTGCTCGTCGCGGCGATCGGTCAGTTGCTGCTCATCTTGCGAGCGATCGACCTCTCCGCGTCGTTCGTGACGGGAGGCGTCGGGGTCCTGCCCGTGCTGATCTGGGTGGCCGCGCTCGCATGGTTGAGCCTTGGCCGGCACCTCTTCCCCGAGGCACTCGGTTGGCTCGGTCTAACGCTCCTCGCGTCGGCCATCCTGGTCGCGGTCTTCTCAACGCTGAAGATCGACGCTGCGACGACGGCCTTTAGTTTCGTTCTCGTCGCGGCGTTGCTCGGGTGGCTAGTTGCGCTGGGGATGGCGTTCGCGACCCCTCCGCCGGGGCTTCTCTGACCAGCAGCACCGGCGCCTCGGGGTTGGCGACCGACCAGAGGTGGTCCGCGGCGCGCACGTCGTAAGGGCAGAAGGCCCACGACTGCTCATGGATCGTCATCGTGTCGGAGAGACGCTTCGCGGCGTGCTGGTGCTCGGGTCTGGTGCAGCGGTAGCGGATGAGCGATGCCTTCATGAGTTTCCTCCCCACGCCGAGGGTGACTCGCGTAGCTTCCGGCATTGAAGAGCCCGCTCCTCTTGCGCGCCAGATGTACGTTTCGGAACATATGACCGGGCCGGCGAACGGTCTCACCGCGAAACAGGCCCTAGTGGTGGGCATGGTCGCGCGGGGTTACACGAATAAGGAGATCGCCGCACGTCTGCGCGTCTCGCAGCGCGCGATCTCCGCGCAGCTCACGCGGCTCATGCGGAAATTCGACGTTCCCAACCGGGCCGGTCTCATCGCGGCGGTGATGTCAGCCGCTGGTGTCGGGCTGCCGGCGGGCGTGGCCCTTCCGTCGAGGACTCTCGGCGCGCAGCTCCAGCTCGTGCCGTCTGACCTGGCGGCCGTCTACGAGGACGCGCCCTTCATGGTCGCCGTGTCACTTGGTCCAAGCCATGTGTATTCGTTCGTGAATCGACTTGCGGCGCAAGTGGCTGGTCGCCCGGCTGACAGCCTGGTCGGTCGAAGCGTCCGCGAGGTCTATCCGGATCTCGATCCGCGCTTCGCATCGGCCCTCGATCATGCCTACGCGAGCGGGACACCATGGTCGGCCGGGGACGCGGTGGTGAACTGGACGCACCTCGATGGCAGCAGTCGGAAAGCGAAGGCGAATCTGATGTTCCAGCCGCTGCGCGATGCGGAAGGCCGGGTGGTCGGGCTCCTCCATATCGGCGCCGAGGCCGGCGAGGCGTAAAAAGGCCCGAATGTGGCCGATGAGGCGCCCGCGCGGATTGACGCGGCCAAGCGAGGTTGGGTATGATGTAAATCCGCATCACGCCCGTAGGCATTCCACATGGGAGGTCGGGGCACGATCTTTAACAGCTGAAGAGTGACAGGAACGCCAAGCGGTCTCGTTGATTTTTTGATCGAACTCGAAGCTTAAATGGACCGCCCGAAAGGGTGGTCTGATTTTTTGTCGGAGAGTTTGATCCTGGCTCAGGACAAACGCTGGCGGCGTGCATAAAACATGCAAGTCGGACGAGCCAATCCCCGCAAGGGGAAAGGCTAGTGGCGAACGGCTGAGTAACACGTAGGTGACCTGCCCTGAAGTGGGGGATAACGACTCGAAAGAGTCGCTAATACCGCATGTGACCACCGATCCGTTTTCGGTGCTCAAAGTCGTAAGACGCTTTAGGAGGGGCCTGCGGCGGATTAGCTAGTTGGTGAGGTAATGGCCCACCAAGGCTTCGATCCGTAGCTGGTCTGAGAGGATGGCCAGCCAGACTGGGACTGAGACACGGCCCAGACTCCTACGGGAGGCAGCAGTTAGGAATTTTGCGCAATGGGGGAAACCCTGACGCAGCCACGCCGCGTGCGGGATGAAGGCCTTCGGGTCGTAAACCGCCTTTCTCGAGGAAGACACCCGACGGTACTCGAGGCATAAGCAACGGCTAACTACGTGCCAGCAGCCGCGGTAATACGTAGGTTGCGAGCGTTGTCCGGATTTACTGGGCGTAAAGCGCACGCAGGCGGTCCCGAAAGTCGAATGTGAAAGCTCCCGGCCCAACTGGGAGAGGCCGTTCGAAACTTCGGGACTTGAAGGCGGGAGAGGCAGATGGAATTTCCGGTGTAGCGGTAAAATGCGTAGATACCGGAAGGAACACCAGTGGCGAAAGCGATCTGCTGGCCCGCCCTTGACGCTCAGGTGCGAAAGCTAGGGGAGCGACCGGGATTAGATACCCCGTTAGTCCTAGCCGTAAACAATGGGCACTAGGTGTTGTCGGTATCGACCCCGGCAGTGCCGAAGCTAACGCATTAAGTGCCCCGCCTGGGGAGTACGACCGCAAGGTTAAAACTCAAAGGAATTGACGGGGGCCCGCACAAGCAGCGGAGCGTGCGGTTTAATTCGATGGTACGCGAAGAACCTTACCCAGACTTGACATGCGAGTGGTAGGAACCCGAAAGGGAACCGACCCGCAAGGGAGCTCGTACAGGTGTTGCACGGCTGTCGTCAGCTCGTGTCGTGAGATGTTGGGTTAAGTCCCGCAACGAGCGCAACCCTCGGGGTCTGTTGTA
>JALYLT010000064.1 GCA_030774095.1 Chloroflexota bacterium | reverse complement strand
GTTCCTCGTGCTGTCGCTGGTCGCGCTCGTCGCGGCCTGGCCTGCGGGGCGAGCGCTGCGACGCGCACCGTCGTAGCGGACCGAACCCGAGCCGCCGGCAGGCGGTACCAGTCGCCAGCGTAGGTTGCACGGAGAGGGGTTCGCATGGCCATCCGGGATCGCGCCCGCTCTGGTGGCGGCAATTGCGCTCATCTCGTGCGCGGCGCCGGCGGCGTCACCGTCCGCGCCGACCACCACATCGTCACCGCCCGCGACATCGGCGGCGAGCGCGACAGCGCTCCCACCTGGAGCACACCGCTTCGCGATCGTCCCCGAACGTTCGGTCGCGACCATCCGCGTGCGCGAGCAGGTCGCGTCTGTCCCGGCCCCAGTGACGCGATCCTGACGACACGAGCATTCAGCGGCACGGTGGTCCTGCTGCCCGACGGGTCCTTCGCTAGCGGATCCGCCTTGTCGGTCGATCTCGATACGCTGAAGAGCGACGAGTCGCTGCGCGACGAGTGGATCAAGTTCAACACGCTCAACACTCGCGTCTACCCGCGTGCCGAGTTCACGCTTGAGCGCGTGAGCGGCGTGCCTATGCCGATCGTGGAGCGGGGTGAATGGGCGGCCACCATCGAGGGAACGATGAAGATCCATGGCGTAGAGCGCCGGCTGTCGTGGCCCGTTCAAGTGACGCGATCCAGCCGCGAGGTCCGCGTGTGGGGCGCGACCGCGTTCCACTTCGGGGACTACGGCATGGCCGTTTCGGCCAACCGTCTCATCCTGTCGGTCGTCGATGACGTAAGGCTCGAGATCGACCTCGTTGCGCGAGAGCCTTAGGCGCGGCCCGGCGCGAGTGCATTCACGAGCACCGTCATCGCCTGATTGAGCGGCGCCGCGACGCCGCGCCCCTCGCCCTCGCGGTGAACCGCGCCGCAGATCGCGTCGATCTCTGTCGCACGACCGGCCTGAACGTCCTGCAGCATCGAGGAGCGATTGGCTCCGGTCAGGGTCGCAATGTCGCGCCACAGGCGCGGCGCTTCGTCGTCTGCGATCGGTACACCAGTCGCCGTCGCAACGCGCGCGACCTCCGCTGCGAGACCGTCGGCGACACGCGAAGCGGCGCGGTCCGCAAGAAGCTGTTCGTTCGTGTATCCAAGAAGCGCAGTCGTCGGATTCATCGCGGCGTTGACCGCGACCTTGCGCCACACCGAGGACCACGCGTCCTCGACGACGCTCACCGTCATGCCGCCCTCAGCGAGCCGGTCCGCGAGCGACTCGAGCGCCCGTCTCGGCCCAGCGCGCGACGGCAATCCGACCTCGACCCTGCCCTGCCCGGTCGCCCACAGCTTTCCGTTCTCAAGTCGCGCGCCGACATAGATGACACCGACCGCGACGCGCGCTTCTCCGACCGCCGCAGCAAGGGTTTCGTAATTCCCGAGCCCGTTCTGGATCGTGAGGACGACACCCTCTCGCGAGACGACGTGCTGCGCGACTTCCGCGGCCCATGGGGTACCGGGTGTCTTCACGCATATGACCGCCGCGTCCACCGGCGTCCCCCCGTCCGCGCGAAGCGGCGCTCTGGTGCGGTCGATCGGCACGATATCGGCGCGGCCGGCGAGCGCGCGCTCGATGACGTGGCCGATCGCGCCCATGCCGATGATCGCGACGCGCAGCGGGACTTCCTTCGCGATGTGGGTCAGACCGCCTTCGGCCGCGCGACGTTCTGCCGCAGCGCAGCGAGCTCGCTGTCCTTCATCGTGAAGCTGTGCTCGGCGTCGGGGAAGCGACCCTCTCTCACGTCGCTGTCGAACGCGCGAAGCGCATCGACGACCGCGATTCCGATCTCGCCATAGCGCTTGGCGAACTTCGGCTTGAAGTCACCGTAGAGGCCGAGCACGTCGTGCAGCACGAGGACCTGTCCGTCGCAGTCGATGCCGGCGCCGATGCCGATGGTCGGGATCGAGAGCCGTTCAGTGACCATCGCGGCGACCGGCGCCGGGATGGACTCGAGCACGACCCCGAACGCGCCAGCGTCCTCGAGCGCGACGGCGTCGTCGATGAGCTGCCGCGCCGCGCGTGCGCTCTTCGCCTGCGTCTTGAAGCCGCCGAACTGCGCGACGCGCTGCGGCGTGAGGCCGACGTGCGCCATGACCCCGATGCCGTTCTCGACGAGCGCCTTCACGAGCGGGACCGTCTCGTGGCCACCTTCGAGCTTCACCGCATCCATACCGGCCTCCTTTAGGAAGCGGGCGGCGTTGCGGAGCGCGTCGGTCGGACCCGTCTGGTACGAGCCGAACGGCATGTCGCCGATGAGCAGCGGCCGCGACGCGCCGCGCGATACGGCGGCAGCGTGGCGGACCATGTCGTCCATCGTGACCGGCACGGTGTTGGGGTACCCAAGCACGACCATCCCGAGCGAATCGCCGACGAGAATGATGTCGATGCCCGCTGCCTCGACGAGCCGCGCGAACGCGGCGTCGTAAGCGGTCATCATCGTGATGCGCTTGCCGTCGCGCTTCATGGCGACGACGTCTGGGATCGTGACCTTCTTCGCGATGTCCATGTGAACCTCCGTCCAGGCCGGCTAAGCCGGTCCCGGCGTCACCGCAATCGTAGCGCGGGAACACCACCTCGCAGGTTTCATTCCAGTTCGTCGATCACGTCTGGGAGAGGCATTAGGTCGTGGATGACCCGCGTCGGCGACGTGGTCAGCTTCTCGTCGTGCCGGTCGACGAACACCGTGCGGTAGCCGAGCGCGGCTCCCGGCCGCATGTCGTGGTACTGGCTTGCTCCGACGTGGATCGTTGCCTCGACCGCGGCACCGCTGCGCTCGCGGAAGACCCGCCAATGTCCCGGCGCCGGTTTGTAGCTGCCCGCGTCCTGTGCGGTCACGACGAGGTCGGGCTCGAGTTCGAGCTGCCGGATCGACGACGCGATCAGGTCGCGATCGACGTTGGACAGGATGGCGATCTTGCGGCCCCGACGCCGCAGCTCGGCGAGCGCGGTGGGCACCTCGGGGAACGGCCGCCACTTAGCGAGCGATGCGGGAAGCGGTGATGGCGCGTCGACGCCGAACGAGGCCAGCAGCCGGCGGCCCGCCTCGTCCAGCACGTCGCGGTAGGGCCGGTACGACTCCCCCTCGACCTTTGCCTCGGTCGCGATGTAGCGGCGCGCGAGCTCGTCGCGATCGATCGGGGCAGGCAGCAGCGGGATGAGCGCGTCGGTGATGCCTCGCTCCCAGTCGATGAGCGTGCCGTAGCAATCGAAGGTGACCCACTCGGCGGGCACACGCGGACGATACCGAGTAGCACCCTGCCGGGCAGTCGGCTTCTTTCGCCTAGAGTCCGCCGATGCGACTCGCCGAGCTCGCTGCACTGATGCAGCGCACCGAGGGTGCGGAGATCACGAGCTACCTCATGGCGGATCCGCGCGCGGCGAAGCAGGGTGGCGTTCGCGTCAGCCATGCCGGCGGGCTCGTGAGCTGGACGATGAAGTCGATCGACGACGGCTTCCTGAACCGCGCTCTTGGCTTCGGCACGATGTCCGAGGGGACGCCCGCGGTGCTCGACCGTCTCGAGCGCCGTTTCGCGGAGGCAGGTCGCGCGCCACGCATCGCGGTCGCGCAGGGTCCGACGCCGCGCGCAGCGCTGCGACTACTCGAGCGCCGCGGTTATGTACCCGAGGACGGCACCGACGAGCACATCTACTGCTACGACCGTCGCTCGTTGCCGCGCGTGCGTCAGATCGAGGACCTCACGGTGGAGCGCGTGCGCGCGGCCGACGCCGCGGAGTACGCGCGCATCGCGTACGCGAGCTTCACCGAACGCGGGCCGTGGTTCCGCGGGATCGTCGAAGCGCTTGTGAAGCGGCGCGCGCACGGCCGGTCGCTCAGCGCGTATCTCGGGCGCGTCGAAGGCGTGCCAGCGGCCACGGGGATGCTGTTCGACGTGAATCCCGTCGGCGGCCTCGGGAACGGAAGCGTGCTGCGCAAGTTCCGCGGGCGCGGGATCCAAAAGGCGATGATCGCGCACCGCATGCGTGCCGGATGGGAGCGCGGCCTGCGGCTCTTCTTCGGTCAGACGCGGAATCCGGCATCCGCGCACAACCTCGAGGACCTCGGGTGGCGGCTCCTGTACACCGAGGTCGACTGGGTCCGTACGACTTAGCGGCGACGAACGCTGACGTGCGCGGCGGCGCACGCTGTCATCCTGCGTGAATGCGGCGGCGCAGGTTCCTTCGCGGGCTCGCGGTCAGTGGGACAGCGCTCGCGACGGCGTGCGTCAGGGAGTCCCCGCCGCTGACGTCGCGCCCGCCATCGCCGACCGCGACCGCGACCGCCACGGCAGCGACGCCAACACCCGCGCCAACCGCGGCAACACCGGACTGGGATGCGCTGCGCACCGCGCTGCGCGATGGACTCGTGAGATCGGTCGACCCCACCTACGACGCCGCGCGTCTGCTATACAACACGCGCTTCGATGGCGTGCGGCCACAGGCGATCGCGCGCTGCGCGACCGTCGACGACGTTCGCGAATGCGTCCGCTTCGCACGCGCGTACCGCGTCCCGCTCGCGCTGCGCAGCGGCGGACACAGCTACGGCGGATGGTCGACTGGCACGGGTCTCGTGATCGACCTCGGCCGGATGGCAGCCATCGACGTGCAGAACGGCCAGGTCGTCGTCGGCGCCGGCGTCCGGCTCATCGATCTCTACGACGCGGTCGCGGCGCGCGGCCAGGGCGTTCCCGCAGGCAGCTGTCCGACGGTCGGCGTCACGGGACTCACGCTCGGCGGCGGCGTCGGCGTTCTGTCGCGCGCATGGGGTCTCACCTGCGACGACCTTGTCGCGGCGCAGGTCGTGACCGCGGACGGCCAGGTGCGTGAGTGCGACACGACACGCGAACCGGATCTCTTCTGGGCCCTCCGCGGCGGCGGCGGGGGAAGCTTCGGCGTCGTGACCTCGCTCACCGTGCGGACACACGCGGTCGGTGACCTCGCCCTCGGCTTTCTCACCTGGCCGTGGGCGCGCGCCGCCGCGGTCATCGCCGGCTGGCAAGCATGGATGTCGCGTGCTCCGGACCCGCTGTGGTCGACGCTGCATCTGGAGGCGGGCACCAGCGGCGGGTCGGTCTCGATCCACGCGGTCCACACCGGCAGCGCGCGCGACATCAGCTCGCAGCTTGACGGTCTCGTCGCGCTGGCAGGCGCGCCGAGCTACCGCGAGTCCGGGACTCGCAGCTACCGCGACGTGATGCTCCTCGAGGCGGGATGTCTCGGACGCTCGGTCGCGCAGTGCCACCTGCAGGGAACGACGCCCGAAGGACAACTCGGTCGCGACACGTTCATCGCGAGATCGGTCGTCGCGCCGACCGCCCTGTCGAGCAGCGCGACCGCGGCCCTCGTCGATGGCGTCGGCTCGGTCATCGGACGTTCGGACGTCGGCAGCGCCGCGGTCTTGCTCGACTCGCTCGGCGGAGCCGTATCTCGCGTCGCTCCGTCCGACACAGCCTTCGTCCATCGCAGCGCGTTCGCGATCGCGCAGCTCTACGGAAGCTGGGGCGCCGCCGCGCCGGGGGCGGTCGCCGATGCCACCGCTTCGTGGCTTCGGCAATTACACGCGACTGTCCGCCCACTTATCGGTCCGGGCGCCTACGTGAACTACGCGGACCCGGAGCCGCCCGACTGGGAGGACGCGTACTGGGGCGCGAATTACGCGCGGCTCCGGCAGGTCAAAGCCAAGTACGACCCGGACCGCATCTTCGATTTCCCGCAGGCGGTGCGGCCCTAACGCGCCAGTCGCTCGGCGAGCTTCGCGATAAGGCGGCGCGCGACCTCGGTCTTCGCGAGCAGCGGCAGAGCCTCGACGCCATCGGCGCTCACGAACGTGACGCGGTCGGTGTCCGATCCGAAGGCCGAGCCCGGTTCGCTCACGTCGTTCGCGACGACGAGGTCGAGCTTCTTCTCGCGCAGCATTCGCCCGGCCTCCGCCGTCGCGTCGCCGGTCTCGGCCTTGAAGCCGACGACGATCGCGCCGGGTCGACGCGCGGCCACGATGGCCCTCAGGATGTCGGGGTTCTCCGTCAGCCGCAGGCTCAGCTCCTTGCCGGCGTCGCGCTTTTTGATCTTTCGCTCCATCGTTTCGATGGGCCGGTAATCCGCGACCGCCGCCGCCATGACGACTGCGTCGGCATTCGGGAGCAGGCCGAGCACCGCATCGCGCAGCTGCTCCGCGGTCTCGATCGGCACGAGCTGCGTCCCCGCCGGCGCGCGCAGCGCGGTCGGTCCTGAGACGAGGAAGACCTCTGCGCCAGCGTCCGCCGCGGCAGCGGCGATCGCGTACCCCATCTTGCCGCTCGAGCGGTTCGAGACGAAGCGCACCGGATCGATCGGCTCCAGCGTCGGGCCGGCAGTCACGACGACGCGGCGGCCGGCGAGCGCCTGCGAGCCCGTGAGCGCCTCCGCGATCGCGGTCTCGATGCGCTCGAGCGACGCGAGCCTCCCCGGGCCGATATCGCCGGACGCGAGCGGACCCGACTCCGGCTCGACGATGCGCGCGCCGCGCGCGCGGAGCGTCGCGACATTGGCCTGCGTCGCGGCGTTCTGCCACATGTGCGTCTCCATCGCGGGCGCGAGAACGATCGGCGCATCGGTCGCGAGCACCGTCGTCGCGATGAGGTCGTCGGAGAAACCATGGGCGAGACGCGCGAGGACGTGCGCGGTCGCAGGCGCGATCACGACGACATCGGCTTGACGGCCCATCGCGATATGGCCCGCTGCGCGCTCGTCCTGGATCTGGAACATCTCCATCTCGACCGGGCGGTACGTCAGCGCCTGGAAGGTGAGCGGCCGCACGAACTCTGCGGCCGATCGCGACATGACGACCTGGACCGTCGCACCGGCCTGCGTCAGGCGGCGCGCCAGCTCGACCGATTTGTATGCGGCGATCGATCCGGTGACGCCGAGCACGATGAAACGACCGCGTAGCGCCTCCATCAGGCGTTCAGCTCGTACAGGAGACGTAGCCCCTCGAGCGTGAGATCCTCATCCACCTTCTCGATGCCCTTCGCAAGTGGCGCGATCGTCGCGGCGAAGCCGCCAGTCGCGATCACGGTCGGCTTCGCGGGAAGCTCGGCCATGATCCGCGCGAGGAGGCCTTCGACGAGGCCGACGTACCCGAACACGATCCCGGAGCGCAGGCAGTCGGCCGTGTTCTTTCCGATCGCCGTCGCGGGCGGTGTGAGCGGGACGCGGAAGAGCCGCGACGCACGACCGAAGAGCGACTCCGCGGAGACCTCGAGGCCGGGTGCGAACGATCCGCCGAGGAAATCGCCCTCAGCACTCACGACGTCGAAGTTCGTCGTGGTGCCGAAGTCCACGATGATCGCGGGTCCGCCGTACCGCCGGTGAGCGGCCAGCGTGTTCGCGATGCGATCGGCGCCGACCTCCGATGGGTTGTCGACCCGAAGGCGCACGCCGGTCTTGATGCCGGGCCCGACGATGAACGCCGCCCGGTCGAGATAGCGCTCCGCGAGCCGCGTGAAGGACTGCGTGAGCGGTGGCACGACGCTGCCGAGCACGAGCGCATCGATCTCGTCGAGCGCGAGGTCCTCCTGCGCGAGGAGGCCGTCGAGCATCACCGCGAGCTCGTCCTCGGTGCGGTCGTACACGGTGACGAGCCGCCAGGTGCGGATGAGCCGCTCCTTGTCGTACGCGCCGATGACGATGTTCGTGTTGCCGACGTCGATCGCGAGAACAGCGCTCATGTCAATCGTTCGATTCGGTGGCGCCGGTGCGCAGGCCTCCCTGCCCCATGTGCGCCTGGAGCGCCTTCGCGACGTTCGGGGGAACGAGTCCCTCGACGGATGCGCCGAACGCGACGAGCTCCTTCACCCGCGATGCGGAGAGGAACAGGTAGTCGGGAGCGGTCATGAGGTAGACCATCTCGATGTCCGGCGCGAGCTTGCGGTTCATGTTGCCCATCTCGAACTCGAACTCGAAGTCCGAGAGCGCGCGAATACCGCGGATGATGAAGGTCGCGCCGACCTCTTTCGCGAACGTCACCTGCAGCCCGTCGAACGCGCGGACCTCCACGTTGCGACAGGCTTTGCACGCGTCGCGCATCAGCGCGATGCGCTGATCGGCGTCGAACAGCGTCTTCTTGGAGAGGTTGCGGCCGACCCCGATGACGACGCGGTCGAACAGTCGAGCCGAACGCTCGAGGATGTCGAGGTGGCCGTTGGTGGGCGGGTCGAATGAGCCCGGATAGATCGCCACACGATCGCTCACGCCGGTCGCGCCTCCTGTATGCGGTAGTGCACGCCAGCGCGAATCGTACCTTGCGGGTGGAAGAATGAGCGGGTGACGCCGGCGCAGGTAAAGATCCGTCCCGAGCGATCCATCTATCGGATCGACGGTGGCTGGTTCAAGGCGCGATGGCATTTCTCATTCGACCGGTACCGCGATCCCGACAACATGGGCATCGGCACGCTGCGCGTCTTCAACCACGACACGCTCGTGCCCGGCGCCGAGTGGCCGATGCACCCGCACCGCGACATCGAGGGGATCACCTTTGTGGTGTCGGGCCATTTCGAGCACGCCGACAGCCTCGGGAACGACGGCGTCCTCGAGCCCGGGGGGGTGCAGCGGATGCGACTCGGCTCGGGCGCGGAGCACTCCGAGCGCAACCACTCGAAGACCGAGCCGATGGAGTTCATCCAGATGTGGATCATCCCCGCGCAGCGCGGTCTCGCGCCATCCATCGCGCAGCGGCAGTACACCGTCGCGGATCGGACCGACCGGCTGCTCCGTTTCCTCAAGCCCGAGGGCGCTGACGGCGAAGGCCTCACCGTGGCGCGTGACGTGTCGATGTACGCGTCGCGGCTGTCGGCCGGTCGCGAGGTGCAGCACGAGATCGGCGACGGACGCGGCGGCTACCTCTATCTCATCGACGGGACGCTTCGTGTCAACGGGCAGCACATAACGACGGGCGACGCGGCCTACGTCGGCGCCGGCGAGCTTGTGTTGGATGGCGAGCAGGAGAGCGATCTCATCCTGGTGGACACGCCACTCTAGTCACGCGACGCGGTGTCCCGCGGCGTACACCTCGCGGACGATCGGTGCGCCGAGGCGGTATGCGAGCTCGCGCTCGTCGTCCGTGTCGAGGACGACGATATCCGCGCGGCGTCCTCTCACCAGCGCGCCGGTGCGTCCACCGCGGCCAAGTGCATGCGCTCCGTTGATCGTCGCTGCGACGATCGCCTCGTGCGGGGTCAGTCCGCAGAGCACCACCCCGAGCGCGATGGCCGTGGGCATCCCCTCCAGCGGCGACGTGCCTGGATTGTGGTCGGTCGCGACCGCGATCGGCACGTCGGCAGCGAGGAACCGCCGCGCGTCGGGTGGCGCGTAGCCGACGAAGAACGCGCTGCCCGGCAGGAGCACCGCCGGGATCGCGGCGCGGGCGAGCGCGCGCAGGCCCTCGGCCGACGCGTTCGCCACGTGGTCGGCGGACCGCGCGTGCGCTCGCGCGGCGTATGCCGTCGCGCCGACGTCGTTCAGCTGATCGGCGTGCAGCGTGAGAGCCAGACCGGCGTCGCGCGCGGCCTTCGCGAGCGGACGCACGTCGTCGATGTCGAACACGCCGTTCTCGACGAACGCATCGACCGCTTCGGCCAGTCCCTCGCCGGCGACGGTGGCAACGGCCTCTGCCGCGTCGCGCACGAAGCCACGGCGGTCGTCCGCGCGCGAGGCGGGGAGCGCGTGCAGCGCGAGATAGGTGACCGCGACGTCGACGCGCGACTCCTTCGCCGCCACCGCGATCACGCGCAGCTGCCGCAGCTCCTCGCTCGGCTCGAGCCCGTAGCCGCTCTTCACTTCGATCGTCGTCGTCCCGAGCGCAACGGCGTGCGCCAGTCTTCGTCGCAGCAGCGCCAGCAGATCGGCGTCGCTTGTATCGCGCGTCGCGCGCACGGTCGCGTGGATCCCGCCACCGCGCTCGAGGACGGCGAGGTAGTCCGCGCCGCTCCTCCGCGT
>JALYLT010000063.1 GCA_030774095.1 Chloroflexota bacterium | reverse complement strand
CCCCGGCATTGACCTGCTGCTCGACACGAACGCGCGAGTGGAAAATGCCTTCCTCGGGCGAGCGCAGCCAGTCAAAGCTGTTCACAAGACGTGGCGGCGCGACCGACTCGGGCGTTCCATCGAGTGCGCCGATCGCGCGCAGGATGTTCGTCACGCCACGAACGTGGCGCTCGACGTCCTCTTCGATCAGGAGCCCTCGTCCACCGGATTCCGCGAGCATCGAAGCGACGCCGTTGAGCGCGGCGAGGGCATAGAGCGAACCCGGCCGTTCACCGGTCGGCGCGCTCTTCACCGCCCAGCGTGCGCCGTATGCCTCGGCCATCTTCCTGATGCGCTCGTCCAGCGCGGCCTCGCCCGTTTCGCGATAGATGACGAACGGCGTCAGGTCTTCGATGAGATCGCCCGCGTGCAGATCGATCGCATACTCGCAGCGGGTCACGATCTCGGTCAGCAGCCGGTGCGCGAAACGCTCTCCCCACTTGCCCTTCGGGTCGCCGGGAAACAGACGATTGAGGTTGTCACCGTCCTCGGGGTTCACATACACGCTGCGCTCGTAGAAACCCGGGCGATTCAGGAGGGGGATCACGAGCAGGATGCCGCGCACGTGCTCCGGCGGCGTGTTCCGGCCGAGGCGGATGGCGGCCTCGATCCCCGTGTACTCGGCGGCATGGATGCCGGCGGTCACCAGCACGGTCGGACCGGACACCTTTCCGGTGATCGCGAAATACGGCCATTCGTACTTGCCGAGGCCCTCGTCGCCGGCGAACGTGAAGTGCCCGGTCGCGCGCCGGCCGGCGGCGGGCATCGCGATCGGGCCGAGCGAGGTCTGCTGGGTATGCATCAGAGCGCAAGTCTGTCAAAGGCTGGGTCGCGATGCGTACCATCACTCCGACGAATCCAGATCAGGGAGGACAGACATGCCGGCCAAGAAGGCGAGCCCATCACGCAGTGGACGCGGGACGAACCCGCCCGGTGGCGGTTATGGCCGCGGCGGCAAGAAGCGCAATCCGCTCAAGCCGAAGCCCGGACGGAAGAAGTAGCCGGGACCGACCGCCGCAGCCACCGAGCGCCGCAGCGCTCTAATCGGGGACCTTGAGCTCCAGCCCGGGATGGATCATGTCCGGGTCGCTTCCGACTGCGTCCTTGTTCGCGGCATAGAGCTCGGGCCAGCGCTTCGCGTCGCCCATCTCCGACTCCGCGATGTCAGAAAGCGTGTCGCCCGCCTTCACCGTGTACGTTTTTGTGGTCGCGCTCGAGCCACCGCGCTCGCCTTGGCGCTGCTCCATGACGCGCTCGGTCTCGGTCGGCTGATCTGTTGTCGGCTGGTCGGTTGAGGAACCGCCTTCGCTGCGTGGCATGTGACACCTCCGTCACCGTGCACACCCGCATAACGCGGGCCACAGGCGCGCGAGACTAAGGCTGGCCGACCGCAGTGGGCGTCGCTGGCAGCGTGAAGTCGGAGTCCGGCGCCGTTGTCGAGAGCCGCGTGGCTTCCATCGACCACTGTCCGGCCTGTGCGCCGACCTTCAAGACGAGCGGGATGCCCTGCGTGGTGAAGCAGAAGCGGGCGTCGGTGAGTCCGCTCGAGCCGGCGACCGGGCGCACGTCGTAGCAGTGCACATGCTGCTCGGCGACGTGACGCGTTCCGACGGGGGTTCCGCTGAACAGCTCGGGGTGCGCGGTCAGGGACGCCAGGTAGAAGGCAGCTGGGTTCTGCTGCCTGGCGGTCTCGAGGCCCGAGATGCTGGTGCACTCGGCCAGCTCACCAGTGCCGAGGCAGATGAACGTCCCGTCGGGAAGCGCGAAGAGCGACATGCTGGAACTCAGACCCGCCACGGTGCTCCTCAGGTCAAAGCGCGCCTTCCCCTGCTTCGAATACCAAGACTGCTGGCCGGTGAGGGCCTGGCCCTGGCCCGTCCCCGTGAGCTTGAACGTGACCTCGTACTCGATCGCTTTTGCCGCCGAAAGGATCTGATCCAAAGAGGGAGAGATCTCGGGGGTCGGCGAAGGAACTGTGGGCGTCGAGCCACGGCACGAGACTGCGAGCAGCACGAGCAGCGCGACGCCGGCGCGCATTCCCCTAATCACCGGTCGGTGCTTCGACTCCTGCTGCCATATCCCACGTGCATCTCCTGATGAGGTCGGACACCGGTCGGTCGCCCACGCGACCGACCGGCGCCGCCAAAGATCCCCTGCTATTTGCTATGTATGACGATGCTTCCGGACTTGATGATCTGCGGGTTCGCGTTGTCAATGTCCTCTGAGGCGCCGAGGTTGTTGTCGTAGACAACGGCGTCACCGTTGTTGATGTCCCAGATCTTTATCCGGAACTTATCGAAACCGCCGCCGCCATTCACCTGCCCATCGACCGCGCTCAGGAGGAATCCGTAATTCCCCGTCCCGTTCACGGTGCCGGTGCCCTTGTACTGGGCCTTCGCGCCGGCGACGACGAGCCACTGGTAGGCCGTGGAGTGGAAGGTGAAGCTCGCAACGTGGAATGTGAACTCCGTCTCACCGCTGGGGATGTTCGCCCCCTTCTGGTACTTCGACACGAAGCCGAAGCTCGCAGTTCCGGTCAGCGATGGGCTCGCTGGATACGCGCCAGCTCCCGAGGCGATCGTGCCGCTGCCGGTCACGAAGCCCGCGCTCGGGTCGTAAATGACGATCATCACGCTGTCGGAAGCCGGGAAGTATGCGTTCGCAACTGTGGCCGTGACGGTGTACACGCCCGCCTGCGTGAAGGTGTGGGACGAGGTGTACAGGGCGCCAGTTGTGTGCGTCCCGACCGTGGTCACGCCGTTGTCGTCCCAGTTGTAGGTGGGAGCGGTGCCGAGCACCTGTGTCGTGATGGTGACGTTCGTGTTGACCGGGTAGACCAGCCCCGGCGGAGCGACGTTGGTGATGGTTATCTCAGGTCGAAGGACGGTGAGCTCCGACACCATCCCCTGGTGATGGTGGAAGAAGATGTGGCAGTGGAACATCCAGCGGCCGATCGCAGCGCCCGGGGTTCCGTTCGGGAACGGGCGGTCGTCGAGACGAACGCGCAGCTGCAGCGAGCAGTTGCCGGGGATGTCGATATTGTCCATGAACTCGTGCGGATGGACGTAGTCCGGTTGCGCCACGCCCGCGAAGTTCTTGCAGTTCGTGTACTTCAGCGGCTGGATCGAGAACCCGTGCAGGTGGAACGGGTGATCGGCCGGAATCGTATTCGTGACCGTTAGCTCGAGGACGTCACCGATCATTGCCCAACGATTGCTGTCCATGTGCTCCTGCGCGGTGTAATCGATCGTGAAGTCGTGCTCACCGGCGACGTCGTCGATCGACGGCGGGTTCGCGGTGATCTTGATCTCTTCGGCGGCCATGCCAGGCTGCGGCGTCGGGAAGAGCGCCGGGTCCAAGAGGTGGCCGGTCGCTGCCGGGAGGACCTCGACGGGATTGCCAGTGAAGGAGCGGAGACCCATCCCCTCAGAGATCGAGAATGCAGTGACCAGCGCTGGGAGAGACAAGTCGAAGTGCGCCACCGGAACCGTCGGGAGGCGCATCCAACCATCCGCGCTGTCGCCGCCACCGCTTCGCCGGAAGTCCTCGGTCCACAGGGTCCAGACGCCGGACGCGGCGAGCGGGAACGCGATGACCACGTCGGTGCGGTCACCGGGGTCGAGGAGGATCTGTCCTTCGGCGTAGTCGAAGTCGAAGCCCCCCGAGGGGGTGCCATCGAGCTGGACGGCGTCGAGCAGGCCACCCTCGCCGCCGACGCGGTAGAGCGGCACGTCGACCCCGGCGTTGTTGGTGAGATGCAGATGGAAGAAACGTGTTGTCGCGGCGTTTCCGATCCGCAGGCGTAGCCCCTGACCGGGCGCCACGGCCAGTGTCGAAGCGCCGACAGCGAGCGCGCCAGGCGCCGCCGGTGTGCCCGCGCGGCCGCCGACGTTCACGCCGTTCGTGAGGACCGTCTGTCCCTCATTCACCCGGCTGGTGTGCCTCTGGATGTTCGGGACGTCTCCCGCTGCGAACGCGGATCCCTTCAGGTCGCCGTGGTTGTCCATTGCCGTGGCCGACTCGCATAAGGTCGCGGGAGTCGGATTCTGCTGGACCGGCAGGACGCCGCCCGGCCCGGCCCACGGAAGCGCAGGGTTGTACGTGGCCGTGTCGTTGGTCGTGGGCGCCTTACAGACCGTGATGTCGCTCAGCGCGAGCGTTCTGGTGTTGGCAAGCGAAGGCAGCCTGCCCGCGGTGATCAGCGCTGCCTCGTTCGGGTCCGTGACGATGATCGATCCGTACAGACCTTTGAACACCTGGTTGGTCGAGAACTCGTGGTGCGGGTGGTACCAGTAGACGCCCGGGCGGCGCACCACGAAGTCATAGGTGAACGTGCCGCCGGCCGGAACCTGATTCTGGGTGAGCGGGGTTCCGTCGCTCGGGTTCTGCAGCTCGATGCCGTGCCAGTGGATGCCCGTAGGCTCGAGCAGTTCGTTCTTGAAGTGGACGATGACCCGCTGGCCCACGGTGAGGCGGAACTCCGGGCCGGGGATCGTGTCGTTGAACGTGTAAGCGTGGGCCGTGACCCCGCCGCCGATCGTGACGTCGGTCTCGTTGGCCGTGATGGTGGTCTCCACGATGTTCGGATCGGAGTTCGTGTCGGTAACGACAGGGATGTCGTACGGACTTCCTCCGGATGTGCCTTCGACCGCTTGCGGCCACGAGCCGACCGGGAAAGCAATGATCGTCGCCAGGACGGAGACAAGTAGTCGCCGTGACCACGGCAGTCGGACACGCATGGTTCCCCCTCCACATGTCCATCGGTCTCTCGGCCACTGACCAGTCGTCCGTGCCACCACAAGGCCGTCCGTTTGGACCGCGACAATTTGCGCTCTCGCGCCACACGCGTCAAGCGGCTAGGTCATGTAGATCACATAAGTAGATGTATCGCGCGTCGCAGCCGAACCGTTGACGTGCCAGTGACATCTCGAAGACAGGAGTCGCTACAGCTTGAGTCGTGGGTAGTAGTTCTCGACACCTTCTCGTTTGACCTCGATGACCCAGCTCGTGCCGTATACGGCCTCGCGATCCGACCCGGCCAGGCTCCAGGCATCGCGCCGGTAGGTCCAGTTCATTGGATGCAAGCGATGCGCTTCGCGAAAGTGCTCTACCGCTCCTGACCGTTCGCCGCGCGCGTGCAAAGCCTGACCGAGCGCGAAGTGAGCGGCGGCCGTCGCCTCGTCGATCGGACGCGGTCGACTGCGACGGATCACTTCATTCGGCGAGAGCGCATGTCGGCTCTCGCGGCCTCTCCGGACCCAGTCGCGAACTGCGGCCACGTATCGCTCCGCCTCGACATGCAGTGCCTTAACAAGCTGTATCCCTTCACGCTCTGCGGGCGACGCGTCTGGGGGGACGGTGCGATCGAGGTATGCGGGCCGTCGCGGATGCGCGGGCTCGGGTGGTCGCACGATCGTGCCCTCCTCATCGATCCAGACCCCGCTCGGAACGTTCACGATGCCAAAAAGAGCATCGACGACATGCCCCTCGTCGATGAGCGAAGGATGTTCCGGCGCCGCCTTTGCGATCCACGGACCCGCGGCCTCGCTGCCGCGCGCATCAAGCGCGACGGTGACGATCTCGAGACCTTGCGGCCTGAGCTCGGTTCTCAGCTCCTGCCACACGGGCAGGTCAAGACGGCAGCCTCACCACGATGCCCACGCGACCAGAAGCACCTTGGTCCCGCGGAGTGACGACAAGCGGAACGTTCCGCCACAGAAGTCAGGCAGCTCGAGCTCGGGCGCAACGGCGCTGCGGAGCGCATGGCCGCCGGCCTCCGCACCGAGCGCCCACAGCCCGTGAGCTCGGTCGTGAACGAGCGGCATCGCGAGCGCTTCGGCGGCGGCAGCGAGCTCGACGGTGGCCGCGTCGGCGGAGCGGAACGGCACGCAGCGCTCGCCACGGCACAGGCCCTCCGGCTTCGACTGCCAGCCCGCGACGCGTTCGAACTCTTCGACCGGAACACGGGAGCTCGTGAAGATCACAGAGCGTTACGGTAACTGGGTGATAAGACTCCTCGTCGCGCTCGTCGTCGCGAGCGCGTGCGCGCCCGTGGCGACGGCCCCGTCGACGCCTTCACCGACATTCACCGCAGCCCCAACGCTCTCGCCGACGCCAACACCGACGCCGACCCCATCACCGACGCCAACGGCAACATCGGGCGTGATGCCGCTGTTCGATGCTCACCTCCACTACAGCGCGCAGGCGTGGTCGGCGTATCCGCCGGAGACCGTTGCCAAGATCCTGGATGCGGCCGGGGTCCGCTCCGGCCTCGTGTCGAGCGCTCCGGATGAGGGCACGTTCAAGCTGAAAGCGATTCTCGGCGATCGCGTCACTCCGATGCTCGGCCCATATCGCAACGTGGCCGACGTTTTCTCGTGGACGCGCGATCCGTCGATCCTCCCCTACGTCGAGTCGATCTACCGGCCCGGCGTGCACCGCGGCTTCGGCGAGTTCCACCTCCTCGTCGGCCAGATCGGACTGCCGACCGTGCGCGGCGTCCTCGCGCTCGCGCAGCGGGAGAAGCTGTTCCTTCAGCCGCACGCCGACGTGCGCGCGCTGGTGGAGCTGCTCATGTACATGCCAGACGCGACGATCCTGTGGGCGCATGGTGGTGTGGACGCGGGGACACCACAGATCGGAGCCCTGCTCGATTCATGGCCGAAGCTGTCGGTCGAGCTCTCGCTACGGACGGACATCGCGCCGAACGGCACGCTCGACCCGCGGTGGCGCGAGCTGCTCATCCGACACAGTGGCCGCTTCATGATCGGCACCGATACGTGGACCGCCGGTGGCACGTTTACCGGGAACGAGCGCTGGGATACGTACCCTGAGATCGTGAAGGGGATACGCGGATGGCTCGCGCAGCTCCCGACCGACGTTGCGGAGGCGATCGCATATCGGAACGCGGAGCGCTTCCTCGCGCAGCTGCCGCGCTAGACGTAGCGCGCGAGCAATAGACCCACCGCGAGCGCGACGACCGCGAGCCAGAGGAGCCGCAGCGCGCCCTCGGGTGCCGCGATTAGGCCCTGCGCGTCGAGTGTCTCGCGCGAACCATCGCGGTAACGGACCTCGCCATCGACGGAGAGGCTTCGCCGTCGGACCGCGCGCACGCGCGTAGACAGCACGCGCTGCGCGAGGCTCAGCAGCGCGGCGGCACTCGCGACCGCGACCGCCGGGATCAGCGGCGCGCCCGTCGCGTACGCGGCGGTGAGCACCGGGAAGGCGCCCCACGCGAGCCCGAAGCCCAGGTCCGAGTGCACGAGCGGAGCCTCGAACGCATAAAGGAGAACGAGCGCGACACCGGCTGCCACGAATAGGCCGAACACCGGACCGAGCATCGCGATGGCGGCGATCCCGAGCGCCGCCGCGCCCGCGAGACCGAGCGCCCCGAGCACGACGAGCACGCGCGCGGGGATCCGCGTGCCCAGCGGACGTCCCTGAAGCTCATCGAATGAATGCGCCGCGACGCCGACGGCGAGCCCGAACGCGAGCAGCGCGCCGAGGACGATGCGCGGGTCCGGCGCGGGCGAGAGCGCCGCGCCGAGCAGCACGTAGGACAGATGCCACGCGGTGTACGGCGGATGAAGCAGCGTCCAGTAGTCGCGCCAACCGCCGGGTCGCAGTGCGTAGAACGCCGAGCTGAGGCGCGCGTCGCTCGCGGTCGTCGCGGGCGGCTTCGTCGCGCTCATGACGATCCCGCCGCCGAGACTCATGTGCCGCGAACGGACATCGCCGAGGCCCGCGTCGCGCCAGTACCGTTCGACGTCGGCCTGCGGATGCGCGCGATAGAAGCGCTCGATGCTGGGACCGAGGAACGCGTTCACATCGCGCCACTTGCGCGAGAACAGCCATCCGCCGATCGGCATTACCACTCGCGTGTACAGCCGCCACAGACCGAATGCCAGCGGTGAGGACGGAACCCCGAACTCGAGCGCGGCAAGGCGTCCGCCGGGCTTGAGCACACGCGAGAGCTCACGCACGGTCGTGGCCGGATCGTCGACGTAACGCAGGAGATACGTGAACGTGACGTGGTCGAACGCCGCGTCGGCGAAGGGAAGCCGCTCCGCGCGCGCGTTCACGAGTCCGCTGATCAGGCCGTTGCGGCGCGACGCCGCAGCAAGCATGTCCGCGCTGCGATCGAGACCAACGACCTTGCAGCCATAGCGCTGCGCGAGCTCGACCGCGACGAGTCCCGTGCCGGTCGCGACATCGAGCACGACGTCGTCCGGATCGGCGGCGACCGAAGTGACGAGCGCGTGGCGCCAGCGTGGATCCTGACCGAAAGAGAACAGCGCGCCGGCGCGGTCGTACGAGCGCGCGATGCCGGTGAAGATGCGCGGGGCGTCGGCCGACGGTGGACGGGGCAAGGCATCGAGTATGCGCGGGCTGCGCGCTAGACCGGCATCACCACGCGTCCGGTCCGGCCGGTGCGCGATCGGTACAGCTCCGCCGCGCCGCGCGCCGCGTCCGATCCAGTGCCCACGTCCGCGAGCGCGAGGACAGAGCCACCGAAGCCGGCGCCGACCAGACGCGCGCCGTGGACCCCGCGCTGTGAACGCAGCGCGTCTGCCAGGATGTCGAGCTCAGGGGTCGAAACTTCGAAGTCCTCACGAAGCGATGCGTGCGACGCATCGATGATCGCGCCGCACCGCGCGAGGTCGCCGGCCCTCAGCGCCGCGACGAATGCGCGGACGCGTTCGTTCTCGCTGACGACGTGACGCACGCGCCGCGCGAGCGTCGCACTCTGCGGCGCGAGACGCTCGACATCGTCGAGTGTCGCGTCGCGCAGCGAAGCGACGCCTAGGCGTCGCGCGGCTTCGTCGCACTGTGCGCGCCGCTCGTTGTACGCACCCTGCTTCGCATTGTCATGCGCGATACCGGAATCGACGACCACGATCTCGATGCTGCCTGGGATCGGAACACGCTCGATATCCGCCTTGCGCATGTCGATGAGCAGAGCCTCACCCACCCGCGCGAGACTGGCGGCCAGCTGGTCCATCGTGCCGACGCGCGCGCCAACGACGTCGCGTTCCGCCTTGTGCGCGGCAAAGGCGAGCGCCATGTCATCCAGCGTGAGGGAGAAGGCGTCCCGCAGGGCACGCAGCAACGCGACCTCGAGCGCAGCGCTGGACGACAGACCCGCGCCGGGCGGCACGCGTGACGCGATCCCAGCATCGAAGCCCCGGATCGGATGCCCAGCCTTTCCGAGCACCCAGGTAACGCCCCGGACGTAGTCGCCCCAGTCGCCGCAGTGCCGCTCCTCGCCAAGCCGATAGGCGATCGGCATGTATCCCTCGCTCTCGACGCGGACGACGCGGTCTTCGCGCGGGGACAGCTCTACCACGGTGCGCTGCGGGGTCGCAGTCGGGAGGACCAGACCCTCGTTGTAGTCCGTGTGCTCGCCGATCAGATTCACGCGGCCGGGGGCATCGGCTCGGTACACGTCGTTCCTATTAACACCGCGGGCGGAACTCCTGTTCTGCCCCACGGATACTTGGCTCGTGATCCGATACCGCCGCGCCGTCCTTTCGGCCGTCGAGCGCCTCTCCGGGGGCCGGCTGACGGACCTCCGAACGTCGCTCTGGCGCCGCCAGATGTACGTGTACGTAACGCCCGGAGAGCTCCTGGCCGAGCGCGCCCTCCGCGGTTTTCCGGACGAGGTGCGCGAGCTGGGTCGGCGCTGCCGGATCATCCGGACGAACGCCCGATACGGCGGCGGGTTCTATCCGGACCGCAATGAGATCGAGCTCGCCGCAGGCGTCGAAACGTATGAGGGACTGCGCCAGGTCGAGCTCTCCGCTTGCCACGAGCTGTTCCACTTCCTGTGTTGGAACCATCCTGTCTATCGGCGGGATGAGGACCGCGACTTCGTCTACCTCCGCCGCGCGGTCCGCGACAGCCGGGCGCACCTCGCGGAGTTCCCGCGGTACCGCGAATGGATCATCGGCTCGTTCCTGCGCCAAGGCGATCACGCGAACCCGGTCGAGTACTTCGCCGATATCCCGACCAACTTCCGTGACGTCGCGGAGCTGCCGCCGCCGATCCGCGCGCACTTCGCGCCTCTGATCGACGGATCCGCGCCCGAAGTCGACCTGACACGCGAACCGGACTGGCC
>JALYLT010000062.1 GCA_030774095.1 Chloroflexota bacterium | reverse complement strand
GCGGGCAATCAGCTGACGCTGACGTACGGACCGAAGGGCCTGGCGTCGGTCACCGACACGGCGGGCCGCGTCGTCACGCTTGGGTACACCTCCGGCACCAACATCGCACGAGGCCGCTCGTACACCACCGTACCCGCGGCATCGTGGTCCACCGACACCGGCATGGTCGAGCTCACCGATGGGAACACCGGCAACCCGCTGAGCTGGCAGGATGCGAGCTGGCAGCAGCACGAGGGAGCCCCCGTCGTCGACTTCACCATCGATCTCGGCACGGTGCAGCCGGTCGGCGCGACGCGCTCCTACTACATCCACGACGCCAACAACGGCATCTTGAAGCCGGCGAGCGTTGAGACTCTTACCAGCACCGACAACGTCCTGTACACATCACGCGGCAGCACACCAGCTGCGAGCGCGATCAACACCGCCGGGGCCGTGTGGCGTTACGACCTGGCGCTGTCGGCGAGCGCGCGCTACGTGCGCTTCCACGTCACCACTATCGCCAACCTCTTTACGAGTGAGGCCGAGGTGTTCATGAGCGGCTTCACACCGCCGGTCGGACAGCCGGGAACGAATCTCGGTGCCTCCCGGCCGTACACGAAGTCCGCCCCGGCCGACGCGTCGTACCCTGACGACCCGAGCGGCAGTCCCGCCGAGCTGACGAACGGGACGATCGGGTTATCGAGTTCGTACGCCGACGCATCCTGGCAGGGCCACCAAAACCTTGGGGCCACGCCGCTCGACGTGACCGTCGATCTCGGCAGTGTCCAGGCAGTCGGTGTGACCCGCTCGTTCCACTACCACTACCCGACCGACGGCCGCTACAAGCCGGCGCGCATCGAACTGTTGACCAGCCTCGATAACAGCATCTTCACCTCGCGCGGCTCGACGACGGCGGGCGCCGCCGTGAACGACGAGGGCCAGCGCTGGCGCTACGAGTTCGACCTCGGCGGCGTGAGCGCACGGTACGTGCGCTTCCGGGTGACGGCCGGAGGCACCTGGCTGTTCTCGTCGGAGATGCAGGTCTTCGCCGAGGGCGCCGGCCCCGTCTCCGTGCCGGCTGTGTATGGCGAGCGGCTCACGGCGATCCAAGACTCCACGGGTCGGCGTGTGACGTATGCCTACGATCAGAACGGGCGACTGTCGAGCGTGATCGATAAGCTCGGCAACGCGGCGGGGCAGACGCCGATCCTGCACAAGTGGCACTACACCTACGACGGCCACTCGCCGCGCATCGCGTCGGTCATTGATCCCGACGGCCGCACGCGCGTGACGAACACGTACAACGATGAGGGTCGGCTGGCGACGCAGAAGGACGGCGCCGGCAACACCTCAACCTTCACCTACGGCAGCCAGATCACCATGGTCACCGACCCGCGTGGCCACCTGGTCACGCAGCTCTTCGACCCGCGCTGGCGCCTCGAGAGTCAGTCCGAGGTCGTCAACCTCGAGAACTACCTCCTGCAGTACTTCTACGAGGACGCCTGGGAGAACCTGACACGGACACTCGACCGCAACGGCAACGAGACGACCTTCGAGTACGACGCGCGCGGCAACGTGATCACCAAGACCGATCCGGTTGTTCCGCCCAACCCGAGCGGTTACGTGACGCGTTACGAGTACGACACGAGGAACAACCTGACGCGGATCCTCGACGCCCGCGGCTTCGAGACCATCAACACCTACAACGCCGTCACCAACGTCAAGGATTCCACCAAGCAGCAGATCACGACCGGCCCGGCGACGTACGCCCTGACGAAGTGGGAGTACACCGACGGCGGGAATCCCGGCCTGCCGACGAAGATCATCTCGCCGCGCGGGAACACCGATCCGCTCAACCCGAACTACACCTATTCGCAAGCCGTGAGCTACGACAGCCAGGGCAACCTGACCCAGAGCATCGACGCTGACGCCAGCAAGACCACCTTTGGCTACGACAGCCTCGGCCGCCAGACGACGATGGTCGACCCCGACGGCTACTTCCCGGTGGTCGATCCGCCCAACCACACCTGGACGACCGTCTACGACGAGAACGACCGGGTGAAGCAGGTGACCGATCCGCTGGCGCACAGCACGCTCACCAGCTACGACGGCGCGGGCAACCGCACCACCGCGACCGATCGCAACGGCAACATCACGACCTACGCCTACGAGGGCGCCGCGCGTCTGCTTAACGTCAAGCAGAAGCCCGATCCGGTCGGCCAGCCCAGCCTTGTCTACACGACCACAGTCACACTGCGCGACGGCAACGGCAACGCCACGCAGGTGACCCAGGACCAGCAGGGCGTGGGAGGCGCGAACACCGTCGTCACCGACTACGGCTACGACGAGATCAACCGCCTCACCAGCTTCACCACGCACCCCACAGCCGTGCTCAACCTCACGACCAGCTACATCCTTGACCACAACGGCAACCCGACGCGGCGGACCACGGCCGACACCGTCCAGACCAACTATCAATACGACGCGCTCAATCGACTGAGGCAGGTATCGGCGACGGGCCTGTCCACCATCACCTACACCTATGACGAGCTCAGCCACCGCAAGACCATGACTGACGGCACGGGCCCGTCGACATACACGTATGACGGACTCGGCCGGCTCACCCAGGCCATTCAGCCCAACGGCACGCTCGGCTACGGCTACGACCTGGACTCCAACCGCACCACGCTGACCTATCCGACCGTCGGCAGCGTCACGTACGTGTTCAGCCCCGCGGGTCGACTTTCGAACCTGACCGACTGGGGCAGTCGCGTCTCGACCTACACGTACAGCGCAGCGGGCCTCGCGAAGACCGTCGCGGTCCCCGGCGGCATGACCACGACGTATGGGTACGACAACGCCCAGCGCCTCACCAGCCTGCTCAACGCGACCGGCGCGGGCACGATCACGTCGGACGCGTACACCCTCGATAACGAAGGCAATCGCACGGCCATCGACGAGCTCATGCCTCCGGTCGTGTTCGCGAGCGCGAAGGTCAACAGTGACACCGGCACCGCGGTGCAGGACCACCCCGCGATCGCGGTGGGCAATGAGCAGCCCAATCCCGCCAGCTACCTGATCTGGGACGACCAGCGCGACGGCGCGACCAACTCGAACATCTACTTCGCCAGGCGCGACCCGGTCACCGGTGCATGGACGGCCCCGCAGGTCAAGGTCAACACCGACACCGGCACGCGCGTCCAGGTGAACCCCGCGATCTCGCTTGACTCGTCGAACAACGCCTACGCGGTCTGGGAGGACAGCCGCGACGGCGCGAACAACAAGATCGACACCAACATCTACTCCTCGACGCGCTCGGCCGCGACCGGCAACTGGTCGACGCCGAACCTCAAGGTCAACGACGACACCAGCCAGAACCCGGTGCAGCGCAACCCGCGCATCGCCGGCACCGCCGCAGGGATCGAGACCGCGGTGTGGGTCGACCTGCGCGCCAGCCAGAACAACATCTACGCCAGCCAGCTCAACCTCCCCAGCTGCACCCCGCCGACCAGCTGGTGCCCGAACAAGCGCGTCACCGACAACACCAGCGCGCTCAAGGACTTCCCGGACGTGGCCGTCGACAGCGCCAACACCGCTTATGCGGTCTGGCAGGACTCACGCAACGGCAACGTCGACGTCTACTTCTCCAGCCTGGCCAACGGCGCGATGAACTGGGTGACCCCCAACGTGAAGATCTCCGACGACCCCGGCACCGCGGCGCAGACCAAGCCGCGCATCGGCGTCGACAGCGCGGGCAACCTCACGGTCGCATGGATCGACGCCCGCACGAGTCCCGCCCACGTGCGCGTCGCGCGCAAGCCTGCCGCGGGATCCTGGTCGGCCTCGAGCGACATCACGCCCACGCCGGCCAACGTGCAGTCACTTGCTCTTTCAGTCCGTCCTGACGGATTCGCCTGGGCGGTCTGGGGTGACACCCGCGCCGGCGCGGCCAACCAGGACATCTGGGGCAGCCGCTACGACCCCTCGCTCAACACCTGGTCAGCCCCCGTGCGACTCGACGACGACCCCGGCACCAGCGCCAACCAGCTCAGCCCGACCGTCGCCTTCGGCCCGGCCGAGGTGATGCTCGCCTGGCGCGACAACCGCCTCAGCGCCAACGGCGACACCCAGGCCCGCCGCCTCCAGGTGCTCAGCGGCATGAGCGACCACTTCGCGCTCTCCTATGACGGATTGAACCGCCTCAAGAGTGTCGTCGGTCCCGTCTCCGAGACCTTCGCCCTCGACGGTCCGTCGAACGTGACCAGCCGCAGCGGCACCACCGAGAGCTACGACAAGGCCAACCGCCTGACTGACGACGGCGCCGTGCACAACGTCTGGTCCGATGCGGATCGTCTCACCACCCGCGGTACGGACACCTTCGGCTACGACGCGATCGACCGTATGACCAGCTCCACCGTCGCCGGCACCGCGCGAACCTACACCTACAACGGCGATGGTCTGCTGCAGACGCGCACCGGCGGAGTCGGTGCGAGCTTCCTGTGGGATCCTTCGTCGAGCCCGAGTCGCGAACTCAAGCAGGGCAACGACAACATCATCTATGGCCTCGGCCCGCTCTATGTCGTGAAGGCCGACGCGACCACACTTACGTTCGCGCGTGACGGCGGCAAGAACGTGCGTGCCGAGGTCTCGGGCGCGGGTATCGCCACAGCCGCGGTCCGCTACAAGGCCTACGGCGCAATTGCACAGGGGACAGTCCCCTTCACAAGCTACCTTGGCGTTGCGAGCCAAATGACTGACCCCAGCGGCCTCGTTTACATGCGGGCGCGTTGGTATGACCCTGTCACGGGCCGGCTGCTGACACGAGACCCGGCAGCCGGCGATCCTCGCCAGCCAGCGACACTGAACGCCTACGCGTACGCTGCGGCGAATCCCACCCTTATGACAGATCCGACCGGCCTTGCAGCCACCATCGACGACGGCGGTGCCTGTGATCGGGACTGCCGCACGATCGACACGCTCGCAGCCGCACGTCAAGACGCCTCGGTTACCGGTGCGGAGGCAGCGCTCCAAGGCGTAATGGTCCAAGCGAATGGTGCTGACTGCAGGGGCCACGAAAACTGCGGGTATGTGTCAAACGGAGTTCTGATCGTTCAGAACGCTGCCGGATCAATCCGGGCACTGATGGATTTCTACACGCTTTGGCAGGGCGACACTCTAACTATGGGAGAGCATCTGATCATTTCGCACGGCATGGTCCCCGAGGGAGAGGATCTGTATCGACACGAAATGGGTCATGTGGAGCAGGCGAAGCTCCTCGGAATCCACTACATCGCGGCCTATGCCGCCGAGTGGGTCTATGAGGGCCTACATCATCCAGGAGAGTCTTACAAATACCACGTGATGGAAATCGACGCGAACCGTCGAGCTCACCTTCCGGACTTTTGGCATGTTAGTCATTAGAACCTTCCCGCTCTTGCTTTGCGCGATCGCGGTCTTGCTCGGCAGCGCTTGTCGTGGCGACCCGGGCTACTCGATGTTCATTGAGAACGTCACCGGCGAACCTGTCGTGGTCTATGAATTCGGCGCATATCCGACTGGTGACCGCGGCTTCACGCTGCAGCCTGGAGAGACCAAAGTCACGCACTGGTTCCGACCGCGTGACGAGAATGACAAGCAGGACACGATGGTCAAAGCTATTAGCGGGACAGGCGTCGTGATCTTCTGTCGAATGTATTCATACGATCGCGCAAAGGACAATTTTCACTGGACTATCCGCATTGCCGGGGGCGTCAGTGAGTGCGTCTAAGGAGGCGGCTTCGTAGACGACCGGAGCGTAACAGCCCATGCGGTCGTGAGAGCTCGCTGCCGAGACGGGGCCGACTGGTGATGATCGCCACCAGCGCGTTTAGCACTGGTGGCGATCTTCTCATAGCCAGCGTGCGGCCCCCTTAAATCGGTCTGTGCGGCCCCCCTTAAATCGGTCCATTTCGTCTGTGGTTGCCCACCGTTCTGATAGGACCGAGGGAGGCCTTCCGTGCCGGTAAAGAAGCACAGCGTGGAGCAGATCATCGCCAAGCTGCGTGAGATCGAGAAACTCACCGCGCAGGGCCTGTCGATCCTGCTCGCCGCCAAGAAAGTCGGCGTGACTGATCAGACCTTTGCTGGCGCATCCGCTACGGCGCGCTCAAGGAAGAAGAGGCCAAGCGGCTGCAGCTGCTGGAGCAGGAGAACGCCCGCCTCAAGCGCATCGTCGCTGACCAGGCTCTGGACATCTCCATGCTCATTCCCGGACGCCGTACGCGTCAGGGGTAAGACATCATTCAGTGAGGGAAAGCTACGCAGGAGAGACCGGAGAGCAAATTAAGGATGCGGATTCAGAACGGAAGGTTGAGCCGTCAGTGTGGTACCTCGTCACGTACGAAAAGGGGGGGAAAAAGCCTGTTGCTACGACGGGCGTGCCGACGATGACACTGGATGTGGTGCGTCGTATCTGGGGCGGCTCTGATGCCGAACTGCTTGGTCTTACGCTGGAGGTGAATGAGGCTCGCGCACCGCTGGTCGCGCCATACCTCCCGATCCCTCTGCGACTCGACGCCTTCGACTACTTCATTGAGTTCACGCGGGAAGAGAAGCCGTCGAGTCGACCCTCACGAGCACCGTAGGTCCGCCACGCCGAATTCGCTGAGAGGGCTGGGAACAATGGCAAACTCATTACGCTCCGGGGACACGGAGTGGAGTTGACTGACGCTCGGATTGTGGTGGGGGTGCTGTGACTTCGCGATCTTCCGTGTTGGACCAGAAGACCCGCGTGAACTGGCACGATTGGCATCTGATGAGGGTCCTGTGCCTCTGCATCGTCGCCGCCTCGCTGGTTGGGTGCGGCCTTCGTCTGGGCGACCTGAGCCACAGCGTCATCTATGAAAATGCGACCGATGGCCGCGTGACCGTGTACCCGTACGGTCGCGAATACCCCGGAGTGAAACGGATACTCGCGCCGGGCGCGTCTCAGAAAGACAACTTGCCGATCAGGGATGAGCGTCCGGAGACGTGGGTCGCCACCATCGACGCAGTAGACGAGTCAGGAACGTTCATCTTCTGCCACCGCTACACGAACGGCGACCTGGCCGAACTTGCGAATCGCGTGGTCGTCAAGAGAGGGGAGCTCACGTGTTGACGTGTGACTCCCCGCGTACGGCCACACCGCTAGCGTGGGCGACGTCCACGCAAATGAAATCGGTACTCCCAACGCGCCGCCGATGGTTCATTGTCGGCCACCTACGCGTGGAGAGGGCAAGACGCCGCACGGGCGACTGAAGTTGCCCCGGTTTCGTGGAGCGTCTGACACCTAGATGAGGTTCCCGGTCATCGTCGATACACGCTCATGCGGCCGCTCGCAGATCTTCGAGCCACGGCACCAGATGCCGGAGCGCGGGGATGTTGTCGAAGCCGCGGTCGGTGAAGGGAGTCCCGTCGAAGCCGCTCGCCGGGTGTGAGCCAGCCGATCTCTCCGTGCAGTCGGTGGTAGTTGTAGTAGCCGGCGAAGCGGTCCAGCGCGGCCTCGGCATCGTCCAACGAACGGAAGATCTCGCGATCGAGCACCTCGCTCCTGAGCGTCGCCCAGAACGACTCGATCTTGCCGTTGGTCCAAGGCGAGTTCACCTGGGTCTTGATCTGACGGATCTGGAGCTCGCGCAGCGTCTTGCCGAAACGCGTGAGCACCCCGGGCATCCAGTGCACGAACTCGACGCCGTTGTCGTTCATCAGATCCAGCGGCCGGCCGCACAGCTCAATGCAGTCGCGCAGCCAGACGAGGATGCCGGCGATCTCGCGACTGGTCGCGATGCGCAGCCCAAGCACGTAGCGCGAGTGGTCGTCGACCAAGCCGAAGATCCAGGTCTTGAGGTAGTGCTCGCGCTCCAGTTGGATGAAGAACGGCCCCCTGATATCGATGTGCCAGAGCGAATTCGGAGTGGAGCGCTCATAACGCGCACCGCCCTCACGCGGCAGCGACGGGCGGGCAGCGCCGAGGTCGTCGAAGAGCTGCTCGATCCAGCCGTGACTGACCTGCGCGATCTCACGACGGCGCAGCTCGGCCGAGATGCGCTTGGCGTTCCAGTACGTGTGCAGACGCACGGCGATGACGACCTGCTCGAGCCAACGCGGGTGTTTGGTCGCGGGCTGCCGCGGACCGTGCCGCTCGGGGATCAGCGCGGCGAGGCCGCCGACCGCATACGCCTGTTGCCAGCGCCACAGCGTCATGCGGCTGCACCCACCAAGCTCGAGCGCGGCCGCGAGGCCCTCGTCGCGCGCAAGCCGCAATACGCGGGCACGTCGCCGGACCATGTCGAGTCCCGCTCGCGGCCGATCTGGTCCCGGCGGTTGACCACCACGGGTCGCCAGGAAGCGGAAGCCTGGCCCTTCCTGGTACGTGTGCCGGAGCCAGCGGCGGTTGGGATCGCGCAGCTTGGCGGCATAGTCGGCAAAGATCTCGTCCATCTGCGCGACGCTAGCGCCGCTGTATCAGAGACCAGTGGGAATCTCACCTAGGTGATCGCGGCCGTACCGTGATCACGGACGTTTGAGCGTCGGGTCGTGCGGGCCGACGCTTCGCAGAAGGATCCCCCCGTCGATCTTCTCGAACGTGAAGCGAACGGCATCTGAGGCGCGGCCCTCCCAAATGCCCATCGTTCCCTGCATGCGCTTAACGCCGAGCGACGGATGCGATGGATCGGCCTCGTAGAGAATGAGCGCCTTCGCGAGTCGCTCGCGATCCTGACTGGTGAGCTTCTTCGCGGCTCGCTTGAAGCGAGTGGTCCGCTCGAAGATCACCGCTTCAAGTCAGCGACGAGGGCCTTCGCGGAGCGGAAGCGCTTCACGCGTCCACCGCGGATGTCCTCTTGTGCCTCGCGTTCGCCGCGCTGCCACTGGTCCGTCCAGAAGTACGCCTGCGATGCATCGACGAGGCTCTTCTTGCGAAGGACGATCTCATCGTCGCCGCGGACCTCAGCCAGGAAGACGTCGCCTTCGGCCGCGCGCATGCGGCGGCGGACGTCCGCCGGCAAGGTGATCTGGCCGTTACGGCGCAGGGTGAGGACCGCCTGAGTCTTTGCCATTGGAGACAGAATAGACGAATTTGCGAATTTCGTGATTTGCGCAATGCCGTCGCACGACCCGCCTGGCCGATCTGGTCCGGAAGCTGACGCACGAGGGACGAGCGATCGTTTTTGGGCCTGTTTTCAGCCCTCTTGACAGGCTACCCGTCTCTCCCTACGTTCTAGAACAGACGTTCTAATCACGTCCGGTGAGGCCAGGCTCCGGACGCGGTCGGGACGGTCAATAAGGGGAGCCGCCGTGGGAGCTACTGGACTGGCCGCAGCTATCGCGCGCATCGAAACGAGATACGGCACGCGCGCCGTCGTGCGTGGCGACGTTGCGGAGCGCCAGGACGGCGAGCGCCGCATCGCGTCCGGGACGTCGCTCGACCGCGTGACGGGCGGCAGCATCCGGGCGGGGGAGCCGCTCGCGTTCATCGGGCCGCTGACCGCGGGCAAGCTCGCGCTCGCGCTCCACGTCGCGGCCGCGGCGCAACGCGAGGGCGGGATGGTCGCGTGGATCGATCCGTCCGCGTCGTTCGATCCGCTCGCGGCGGTGCAGGCCGGCGTGGATCTCGACCGGGTCGTCGTCGTGCGTGCGCGTGATACCTCTGAGGTGCTCCTCGCCGGCGCGGCGGCGCTGCGCAGCGAGGGCTTCCGTCTCGCGGTCGTGGATGTTGGGCCATCGTTCGCGTCGCACTGCGACGTGGACGATCTCGCCCCGCTGCTGCCGGTGGTACGCGGTTCGCCCGCGGCACTGCTCGTAGTGGCGGAAGAGCGCGGTCGGCAGATCGCGCTCCCGATGGTGCGTGTCGAACCGCTCGACTGGCGCGAGCGGTTCGGTCGCACCGTCGGCTGGTCGTTCGCGGCGGGCGCGCCGTCGTCGCGCGAGCGCGCGCTGTTCGCGGTGACCGCGCTCGGCGCGGACGCGAGCGATCTCGGTACGCGCGCCGAGCTCGCGGAGCTCGCGAGTTGATCGCCGCGGTCGTCGTGCGCGATGCGAACGAGACGCTTCATGCGCGCGCGCTCATCACGCTGCGCGCGCTGCTTCCGCACGTCGGCATCGTCGCGACCGGAATGTTCGCCTGCGATCTCGCGGGCACCGAGCGGGTCCTCGGTGCGCCGTCGCGCGTCGCGCGGCGGATCCTCGAGCGCCTCACGCGCATCGGCGCGCACGCC
>JALYLT010000061.1 GCA_030774095.1 Chloroflexota bacterium | reverse complement strand
GCCAGATAACTGGCAACACTTCTTACGCACTCGCTGCCTAGTCAGTGAGCGTCCTCCCGGTCTCCCCTTCGCGGGCCGGGAAGGGCGAAAGAAGCGAAGGTGCGGTCCGCTGATCGGCTGGTAGGCGAACTCAAGATTTCCGGCCTGGGGGAGCCAAGAGCGCGTCGGTGCGCGCTAGGAGCCCTGAGACAAAAAAACGCCGACTACGCTCGTAGATGCGCTCATTTCAACGGCCTTGGACGGGGAGTTCGACCCTCCCCCATCTCCACAGGAACTAGGAGTCGGTGCGCGGGTGCTTGCGCCCGCAGCACCGCGACGACGTTCCTGTACGAAGTACAGCGGCGAGGAGGACTGCCCGCGCGCTTGCGCGCGAGGCAGGACGACGCGCGTAGTTCTAGCCGCCGAGGATCCTCGCCACGTAGCGCTTGGTCTCGCCGCCCCCGAACGAATTGGAGAGCAGCGTCGCGAGCGGGAGGTAGTTGGGATTTCCCGGGATCAGGCGGCCCGGGCCGGCGTTGTACGCGATGAGCGCGAGGCGCCAGCTGCCGAAGTGGTCGATGTACCCGCGCATGAGCCGCGCGGCGTAGTCGAGCGAGGCGAAGGGGTCCGTCGGGTCAACGTCCGGGTGCCAGCTCGGGAGGATCTGCGCGATCCCCACCGCGCCCGCCTTCGAGACCGCATTCGGGTCGAACGCCGACTCAGCATTGATCTGCCGCTCGAAGATGTTCGGATCGATGCCGTTCGCGATCGCAGCGTTCCGGGCGTAGGCGCGCAGCACGGCCTGATCGATGACCAGTATCGGAGCCTCGGTCGCGACTTCGCGCTCGAGGGATCGATCCTGCGGGACCGCTCGCGTCGGCTCGGTGTTGGCCGGTGCGGTGTCGATCCTCGCCGTCGCGTCGAGCGTCTCGGTTCCCGCCGTCAGCGTATACGCCGTAGGCGTGACCACCGATACGAAGGTCTCGTTGTTAGCGCTCGATGCCAGGCGGTTGGCCTCAGGAGCCGGGATCCTTGATTCGAGACGGACCTTAGTGCGCAGCGTGAGGACCGTCGACAGAGGGACGGTGGTCTCGCGGCCCACGCTCGTGCCGACCGGCACGTTGACGCAGAACTGCGGGATGTACCCGGTGGGAGCGCAGCTGGGGTCGTCGTTCGCGCTCGCCTCCTGGCGGAAGACGAAGACCAGCGCGAGGAGCGTCAGCACGCCCACGCCCGCGACGGTCAGAAGGATCTTCATTTGTCATCCTCGTTTCGGTGACCCCGCTAACTCCGAGAGTCCGGAGGCTTTGCGTCCCCGCCTGGCGGCGGGTTTGCGTTTTCGCTCGGGTCTGACCTGACCTCGTCGGTCTGGCTTGCGGTCAATGTAGGTGTGACGGACCGGGCCAGCGAGGGTGAAATCAGTCCGGGTGCGTCCCCCGTTGGTACCAGTACGCGTGCAGGGCCAAGCAAGCGGCGGCCTGGCATCCGCATATCGTCACGCCGTGATGGAGCGGAAGGACGGCACGGAGGAGACCGCTCGAACGCGCGACGGTCTGGAGCTGCGCACGCTGCACTGGGCGGCGGCCGGCAACACCCGCGCGCACCTGCTCCTCGTCCATGGGATCGCGGAGCATGCGGGCCGCCACGCCCACGTCGCGACGCGTTTCGCGCAGGCAGGGATCGACACGCATGCGTTCGACTTGCGTGGCTTCGGTGCGTCGTCCGGCAGGCGCGCCTATCTCGATCGCTGGTCCCAGTACCACGACGATGTCGAGGATCAGATCGCGGCGATCCGCACCGAGTCCGGAGGTCTTCCCGTCGTTCTCTATGGCCATTCGATGGGTGGGCTCATCGCTCTCGGCTATGTCCTCGCGCAACCGCCGCGTCCCGAGCCGGACCTGCTGGTCCTGTCGGCGCCGGCGATCGCGGCAAGTGTGGCGCAATGGAAACGGAGCCTCGCCGACGTGCTCGGTCGCTTCGCTCCGCACATGGAGATCGCCAACGACCTGCCGCCCGGTGGTCTCTCGCACGATCCGCAGGTCGAGGCCGCGTACCGCTCCGATCCGTTGAATTACCACCGCACGACAGCTCGGCTTGGCATGGAGCTCTTCCACGAGCAGGCGCGTGTCGCGGCGCGCCTGGGGCAGGTCCAGGCGCTCCCGGTCCCGACCTACGTGCTGCACGGCGCCGATGACCCCGTCGTGCCCGTCTCTGCCAGCGCCTCGCTCGAGGGAAGAGAGAACGTGACGCGCCGCGTCTATCCACGTCTCCGGCACGAGATGCACAACGAGCCCGAGGCCGCGGCGGTCATCGGCGACACGATGGCGTGGCTGGAGCGATCGCTCTAGATTGGGGATCCAGCTCAGCGCGGCCTGACTATCGTTCCCGCGATGACTGCGATCACGACCCTGCGCACGGAGCGGCTTGTGCTGCGTCCGTGGCGCGACAGCGACCGCCCTCCGTTCGCGGCGCTCAACGCGGACCCGAAAGCGATGGAGCACTTCCCGAAGACCAGCTCGCGCGAGCAGTCGGATATCTTCGTCGACCGCATCGTCGCGCGAATGGAACAGCACGGCTTCGGTCTTTGGGCCGTCGAGGTGGTGGGTGTCGCCGACTTCATCGGATTCATCGGCCTGAATCCGGCGGATGCGGTGCTCGGGCGTCCGGTGCTCGAGGTCGGCTGGCGTCTCGTCGTCGAGCACTGGGGACACGGCTACGCGACGGAGGGCGGCCGGGCATCGCTGGCCCACGCCTTCGATGTGCTGGGCCGAGAAGAGGTGGTCTCCTTCGCGACCACGAGGAACGAGCGCTCGCGACACGTGATGGAGAAGCTGGGAATGGTCCGGCGGCCCGAGGACGACTTCGATCATCCGGGTGTGCCGCCCTCATGGTCTGGCCGGCGTCACGTCCTCTATCGCATCACCCGCGAGCAGTGGCTCGAGAAGCGCCGCGCCTATTCGATCACCGACGCGATCGGTGGTTAGGCGGCTCGTTCTGCGCGCAGACTCACCGGCTGTATGTACTCATCGACGCGCGAGCGCACCCACCAGGCGTGCGTCTCGCGGCGCTCGCGCGGCGTCGTGAAGCGATAGAGGTAGAGCGTCGCGCGGACGAACCGCGGTCGCGCGCCGTCGAACGGGTCGGTGCGCATGAGGCGCAGCGTCGGCGGATCGGCCTCGAGCAGCTTCGCCACGAACGGCACGAACCACGGGTGATACATGGGTGACGACATCGCCGCGAACCACATGAGCCAATCGAGCCGCAGGTGGTACGGCGCGTACTGCGGCGGTCGCCGCCGCACGTCGCCCGGTTTGGCTTTGAACTCGTACTCGCGCCAGGTGGTGCTCGGCGTGAGCACAGCCGCGTCGGTCCCTTCGATCACGATCTCGTAGCGCTCCTTGGTGATCGACCCGAAGGCGCCGTAGGTGTTCACCAGATGCAGGGGATCGAAGCTGGTGTTCATGAGCTGGTGCCGGGACAAGAGGTTGCGCGCGGGCCGGTAGCTCAGCAGGACGACGACGATCGTGATGCCGACGACGACCCACTGGTGCCACGGCTCCGCGACGAGTGCCGGACGCGCGATCGGCAGCCACCCGAGCGCGGTGTCGTCGAGACTCGCGATCGCGAGCGCCATCGTGAGGACGTTCAACCACGAAAAGTTGCCGCTCAGCAGCAGCCAGCTCTGGGTAACGAGGATCACGAGCCCCGCGGCCGTGGCGATCGGCTGCGGGAAGAACAGGAAGAACGGCACGACGAGCTGCGCGAAATGGTTGCCCAGGACCTCGGCCCGGTGCAGCGGTTTCGGCAAGTGGTGGAAGTACCACGACAGCGGACCCGGCATCGGCTGCGTCTCGTGGTGGTAGTAGAGACAGGTGAGATCGCGCCAGCACCGATCACCGCGGATCTTGATCATCCCCGCTCCGAACTCGACGCGGAAGAGGAGCCAGCGGAGCAGCCAGATGAGCGTCAGCGGCGGGGCGGTCCATGCGGGACCGAGGAAGATAGCGAGGAAACCGGTCTCGAGGAGGAGCGTTTCCCAGCCGAACGAGTAGAAGGTCTGTCCGACGTTGACGATCGAAAGGTAGAGCGCCCAGAGCGCGGCCCAGAGCACCATCGTGAGTGGGATCGGCCAGGCGTCGGGCACGCCGAGCAGCGCGGCGGCGGCGAGCGCGACGCCGCCCCACGCGACCGCACCGAAGAGGCGGTCCGAGTAGCGGAAGTAGAAGAGGCTGGGTGAGCGGCGGAACGGCACGGCGCGCACGAACTCGGGCACCGGCAATAGTCCGCGCTCCCCGAGCAGCGGCGCGAACTGATGCGCCGCTACCAGGAAGGCGATGAGGTAGATGCCCGCCAGCGCGCGCTGGAACACCAGCCGCGCGAGCCAGTAGTCAGATGCCTCGAGCCCGGCCACCGCGCGTCATCATCGCGCTACACGCCTAACTCCGGCGGCGGACGGTGGTCCTCCTCACGACCTTCTTTCCACCGCGCATGCCGCGCTTGGTGCGGACACGCTTGAGCGAACCCGCCCGCTTGGCGATCTCATCGTCCTTCGCGACCTCGATCCCGTGGCGCTTCGCCGCGGCGAGGACTTTGCGCCGGACCTTCTCCTTCGCGTCGACGCTCTCGAAGGCTGTCTGGTTGAAGCGCGCGATCGCGTTCCGAACGTGCTCCTCGTCGTGGATCGGAAGGTGCTCCCCGCCTTCTTTGTCGACGTAGGCGAAGTTCTTCCGCGCGACATGTTTGCGGCCGGTGGTGGTGAGCGTGGCCATCTTCGCCTCGTTAGGTGGTCTTCTCGCGACCGGCTGTCTCGCTTTCGCGGCTGGCCTCGTCGCCCTGACCCGGCTCACCCTGGCGGGCGATCTCTTCTTCTTCGATCGGGAACAGATGGCCACCCGCCGGGAATCCGGTCACGGGCGCGAGCCAACCCGGCGGCGGCGGCGCGTAGTCAGCCGCCTCGTAGCGGGCGAGCTCGTCGAGCTCGTGTTTGTCGATGTCGAGCACGATCTGGCTCCCGTCGCGCGCCGCGCTCTCGAGGATCTCCTTCGACACGATCACGTCGTGCCCGAGCAGGCCGCTGGTGGCGATGACGAACTGCGTGATCTCCTTGCCACCCAGATCCCAGATCGCATGCTTCACGTGCCCCGCTTTGTGGCCGTCCTTAGTCCGGACCATTTCTCCGAGATCGATGCGCATGGCATCCTCCCGCGACTATTTCGCGACGGCCGCCTTTCCCGCATAGCGGGTGCCAGCCCAAGGCTGCAGCGCCACGATGACCGCGATCAGAACGACTACCCCGCCGACGTACGACGCCGGCGAGCGCTGCTCCTGCTTCGCGACGGCGCCCAGGATCACGGCGAGGACGGGCACCACGACGCCGACCATGCTCGCGTTGGTGACCGGCCAATGCTGGACGAGCCAGGTGTAGAGCACATACGCCCCGAGCGACCCAGCGAGCGTGAGATAGACGATGGGCCACCATCCCGCGAAGGTGGTCGGGAGGGCGTGATCGTCTCCCAGGGCGAGGCTCACGACTGCGCAGACGACGAAACCCGCCGCGGCGCCCACCGCGTTCGCGGCTATGGCCGAGGGCTGCGGTGCGCGTTTCAGGAACACGCTCGAGAGCGATGCCGCTGTCGCGGCCAGGAAGACCGCGATGAGGCCCTCCACCGGAACGTCGAGCTTCAACTCGCCGGCGAAGATGATCGCCACGCCGATGATCGCCACGAGCGCGGCCACCAGCTTGCGGGGTACCAGGCGCTCCACACCCATCGCCGCCGCGATGAGCGCGGTCGAGAGCGGCACGGTCGCGTACAAGACCGCCGCGATCCCGCTGGGAACAACACGCTCACCCCAATAGAGGAGCGACAGGTTCACGCCGAAGTTGAAGAACCCGAACAGGAGCGCGCCTCGCAGCGCGGGTCCGCGCGGGAAACGCTGCCGCGTCGCGAGAACGAGCGCCGCCAAGAGTGGCGCGGCGAGCGCTAGGCGGATCGTCGCGGCCCAGACCGGCGGCACAGCCTCGTTGCCGATGCGGATCGCGAGGAACGTGCTTCCCCAGATGAGGCAGCACGCGATGAACACGAGATACGCCATCGTTCGACTTTAGAACGCAACGCGGAACTCCGGCGTGAGACGTATCCTCCGATCTGGGAGCGGAGGTTCACGATGAAAGAAGCGATGCACCGCCTCGACGCGCTCACGCAGAAGCTGATCGAAGCCGACCAGTCCGGCGCTGGCCTCGAGCCCATCGCCGTAGCGCACGAGCTCGGCCGCATCCGGCAGCTCCTAGCGGAGGCGCCCGCCGTGATCCCCGCCGCCGGTGGCCAGCGGCATTTCCGGTGTGAGTCCTGCGGCACGATCACGCACGGCGCAGCGGCACCGGCGAGCTGCGCCCAGTGCGGCGGCAAGACCTTCTTCTCCGCCGATCTGGAGCAACCGAGGGTCGAGTCTGCCGGCGGCTAGACCGCACCGTTACCAGAGATACGCTCGCCGAGATTGACGCGGCCCGCTTGAGCGGCGATACTTCGGTCTCCGAACTATTCAGGAACCGAAGGAACTGTGACCAAAATCACACCCAACGACGACCTCTCTCTGGCCCGCGCTGTCCTCGCGCTGATGCCGCGTTTCGGCCGCGTCGCATGGCAGGCATCGCAGGACTGCGGCATGACGTCCCCCGAGCGTGGGCGACTGCTCTGGGTCATCGGTGACAAGTCGGTGCGCGCCGGACTCGTCGCACAACAGCTGAAGCTCAGCGCCGGCGCCGTCACCGAGCTCGTCGAAGCCTTGGCCCTCGACGGTCTGGTGCGGCGCGAGACGGATCCCGACGATCGCCGCGCCGTCGTGCTGGCCCTCACCGCGGAGGGCCGCCGCGTCTGCGATCGCTACGAGCTCGCGGCTTCGTCCGCTCTCGCGCAGGTGCTCGGTCGACTAACGCCGCCGCAGCGGCGCCGCCTCCGCGCTACGTTCGCGGATCTGCACGCAGCCTTCGCCGCGGCGGACGGGGCGGCTCCCAGGATCCTCCGCCGTCCGTTCATCGCCTCTTCATCACCTCGGCGCAGCGTGCGCCGCATCACCCACAAGGAGAACGCAGATGCCCGCTGAGATGGACCGCACTGCCCGGATCCTCGCGTCGGTCGGCGTCGGCCTCGCGCTATTCCTCGCCGCGCTCGACCAGACCATCGTTGGGACGGCACTTCCGCGCATCGTGGGCGAGCTCAACGGGCTCGAGTACTTCGCCTGGGTGGCGACGGCGTACATGGTCACGTCGACCACGACCACCCCGATCGCCGGCAAGCTCGGAGACCTGTTCGGTCGCAAGCCGTTCCTGCTCGCCGGCATGATCGGATTTGTTCTCGCCTCCGCGCTCTGCGGACAGGCGCAGGACATGGTCGAGCTCGTGATCTTCCGCGGCATCCAGGGCCTGTTCGGCGGCGTGCTCTTCGCGAGCGTGTTCGCATCCCTGGCCGACCTCTTCCCCCCGCGGACCCGTGCGCGCATCCAGGGCGTCTTCGGTGGCATCTTCGGCATCGCGTCCGTCGTCGGACCGACCCTCGGTGGCTACCTGACCGACAACGTCGGCTGGCGCTGGGTCTTCTACGTGAACATCCCCGTTGGCATCCTGGCCGTCGCGGTCGTGTTCTTCACGATGCCGCGCACCAAGCACGACGCCTCGTGGCGGGACATCGACTTCCTCGGTGCGGGCCTTCTCGCCGCGACGCTCGTCCCCCTGCTCGTCGGCTTCTCGATCACGCGTGACCACGACTTCGCTTCGCCGGAGGTGCTCGGTCTCCTCGGCCTCGCCGCCGTGATGGCCGTGATCTTCTTCATCGTCGAGCAGCGCGTGGCGCATCCGATCGTGCCGTTCGTCCTGTTCAAGAACGTCACCTTCGCGGTGTCCTCGATCACCGGCTTCTTCATCGCCTTCGGCATGTTCGGCGCGATCGTCTACATCGGTCTCGTGTACCAGGGCGTCCTCGGCATCGGAGCGACGAACTCCGGTCTGCTGGTGACACCGATGATGGTGGGCCTCGTCGGCGCAAGCCTGGTGACCGGGCAGCTGATGACCCGCATCACGCGCTACCGATACCTCGGGACAATCGGCCTGATCATCATGGTGTTCGGTCTTTACGGCCTCGCGCAGGTCCGCGTGGGCACGCCCGAGATCGAGGTCGTTCGCGACCTCATCATGGTCGGCATCGGGCTTGGCGTGTCCATGCCGCTGTACATCAACGCGACCCAGAGCGCCCTTCCGCGCGAGTACCTCGGCGTCGCAACGAGCCAGATCCAGTTCTGGCGGAACGTCGGTGGCACCGTCGGCGTGGCCATCCTCGGCGCCGTCGTGTCGCACGAGCTTCCGGAGCGGATCCAGTCACAGGTCGCGGCGCTCAACCTGCCACCGCAGGTCCTGGCGTCCCTGCCAAGCGGTGGGAGCGCGCAGGCGATCTTTGATCCCGTGCGCATCGCTGCCACCAAGGCGGCGCTGCCGCCGCAGGCCCAGCCGCTCTTCGATCAGGTCCTCGAGGCCATCCGTACGGCGCTCGCACTCTCGCTCCACGACGTGTTCATCTATGCCGCTGCGGTCGTGAGCGTCGCCGTCGTGGTCTCGCTCTTCCTGAAGGAAGTGCCGCTCAAGGCCCGCGAGAGGCCGAGCACGGACGAAGTTCGCGAGGGCGCGCCCGCCTTCGGCGGTTAGATCCGGCGCTTGGTGGCCGCCTGGATCTCCCGGGCTGCCTCGCGCTCCTTGATCACCTGGCGCTTCTCGTAGCGCTTCTTGCCGCGCGCAAGGCCGATCTCGACCTTCGCGCGGCCGTGCTTCGTGTACATCCGTAGCGGTACCAGCGTGTAGCCCTTCTGCGAGACCGCGCCTTCGAGCTGGCCGATCTCATCCTTGTGCATCAGTAGCTTTCGTGGGCGCAGCGGCTCATGGTTGTCGTGCGCGGCGTGCGTCCAGGGAGCGATGTGGACATTTCTCAGCCACGCCTGCCCCTTCTCGATCCGCGCGTAGCCGTCGCGCAGATTCACGTGCCCGGCGCGCAGCGATTTGATCTCCGTACCGGTCAGGGCGATGCCGGCCTCGACGCGATCCTCGATCGAGTAGTCGAAGAGCGCTTTGCGATTCTCGGCGAGCTGCAGATCGCGCGGCTTCTTTTCAGGCGCGGCGACCGCGGGCGGTGATCTCCGATCAGGCATGGCGAGAGCGTACAGAGCCACAAAAAAGAGACAGCGGCGGCATTGCTGCCGCCGCTGTCACCGGGTCTCCAAAGACCGCGGGTTAGGTCGCGATCACCTCAACTGGTTTCATTACGAAAGGCCGAAGTGAGCACCCCTGGGTCTTTGGTTTCCCATAGGCATCACCCACTCCACATCACCTCCTTTCTTTCGCCATCCATCCTCACACGCGCGCCGAGGCGCCGTCAATGTGACTCGGGTGTCATTTGAAAATGCCAGCGAACCGGTCGCCGCGACAGGCGCGAGCGAGGCGGATTCATTCCGCCGAGCGAGCAACCACCAGCCCTGAGCCTCAGCGAGGAGCGGAGGCGAAAGCCGACGCTCCGAGATGGTTGTTCAGGGGAGGTAGGGGCGCGGGTCGACGGCCTTCCCGTTCACGATCGTCATGAAGTGGCAGTGCGGGCCGGTGGTCCAGCCCGTCATGCCCACGTAGCCGATGATCGTGCCGGCCGCGACGAACTGACCGACCCTGACCGGAGGCCAGCGGCTGTCGTCGAGGTGGCCGTAGAGCGTCGAGAAGTTGTACCCGTGGGCGATGATCACGACGACCGCGGTGTCGCCATACGCGACGTACGGGCGTCCCACCGTGACGACCTGACCCGACGACGCGGCACGGATCGGCGTGTACATCGGCGCCGCGATATCGAGGCCGTTGTGGAAGCCGCCCCAGCGTGGGCCGAAGCCCGAGGTGATCGGGCCGGACAGCGGCCACATCGCGAGCTTCGCTCCGTTGAATGCGCCGAGACCGCTCCTCGCCGCGAGCTGCGACGCCAGCTGCTCGTACTGCGCCTCGGCCTGCTCGAGCTTTCGATTGAGGTCGGCGGTCTCGCGGTTCGCCGCGCCAAGCGCTCCGACCGCCTGCGACTTGTTCTTCGCCGCGTCGGCGCGCGCCGCGTCCGTCTGCGCGATCGCGGTCTGCATCTCCGCGATGAGGTGGTCGTACTTGGCCTTGTCGGCCGCGAGACCTTCGCGCTGCGTCGCGATCTGCTCCTGAAGGCCCAGGATCTCT
>JALYLT010000060.1 GCA_030774095.1 Chloroflexota bacterium | reverse complement strand
GATCTACGCAGGGCTGGGCGTTGGCGCGATCATCGCTGCGGGAGTCCTCGTTTTTTGGCTCGGCTCCTCGCTCGGCGCCGGCCTCATCGGGCTCGGCGCGATCGTGCCGGCCGTCGCGCTCTTCCTCATCTCGTCGCGGATGCCGCGCAAAACGCGCTCGGGCGCCGAGCTGCAGCGCCGCACGCTGGGCTTTCGCCACTACATGGAGATCGCTGAGAAGGAGCGGCAGCGCTTTGCCGAGCGCGAGAACATCTTTTCCGAGTACCTGCCCTACGCGATCGTCTTCGGCTGCGTCGAGAAGTGGGCGAATGCCTTCAAGGACATCGACGCCGTCGCGGCCACGTCGAGTTGGTACACCGGCAGCTCGCTCGGGGCGCTGTCAGCGAATGATCTGTCGAGCAATCTCAGCTCGTTCTCCAGCCAGGTCTCGTCCACCATCGCTTCGACCCCCGGCGGTAGCGGCGGCAGCGGCTTCAGCGGCGGCGGTGGATCCGGCGGTGGTGGTGGCGGCGGTGGCGGCGGGAGCTGGTGAGGCTCCGTCGCGCGCCGCTGTGAGCTCCGAAGCGACGCAGAAACGACCGCCGCCCATGACCTGGGCGCGGTCGGCGGCGGCAAGCGCCGCGCCGAGCAGCGTCACCGCATCGGCGGCATCTCGCGGCGATTCGGCGACCCCGATGCTGCAGTGCACCGTCCGTGCGTGACCGACCACATCGAACGGCTCCGCGAGCACGAGTAACAAACGCACGGCGACCACAGCGGCGTCGTTGCTCGTCGTGAGCGCACTCAGAACGACGAGGAACGAGTCGTCCGCCAGCCGCGCGGGTATGTCGCTGGCGCGGACGAATGCGCTGATCCGCTTTGCGAATTGGCGCACGACTTCGTCGGCCGCGGCGTGACCGTCGGGACCGTCGCGAAGCTGCCGGAACCGATCGAGCTTCAGGCTCATGAGGCCAACGGATCGCTTGTCACGTTTCGCCATCGCGATCGCTTGCTCGATGTGGAGCATGGCGACCTCGCGTCCGGGCAGATTCGTCGCCTTGTCGATCAGGCCGAGCGCTCGCAGTTGTTCGCGCGCATCCTTGAGGCGCACCTGCGATGTCGCGTCGGTGAAGATCACGATGGTGAACGGTCTTCCGCCGACATCGAGCACGGATTGGCGGATCTCCACCCACTTGCCGTCACGTATCTCGACGAGCGACTGCGGAGTCGCCGTGAACCTGCCAACGTTGTCTTCGGCGATCGCGAGCGAGGACCATCCGGTGATGGCTCCCGCCGCCGCGTTCCAGAAGACGAGCTCGTTGCCCGGTCCGACGATCGCGATGCCGTCGCGCGTTTCGCGCGCGAGCAGGGAGGCAAGACCCAGCGCCTCCGGATGGAGTAGCGCCGGCAGAGCGCGTCGATCGCGTTCACTCATCGGAGCTTGAGGCAGGCACATTCTCCTTGTCCGCCAACGGCGTAGGTCGAGCATGTTCCGAATCCGGACCAATGGGATGACGTATCGGTCATGAGCCTCCTGCGCCTGCCATCATCGCGCGCGTGGGCTCGCGTATTCGGATCCTCGTGGTCGATGACGACGCTCGCCTGGCCGCCTCGCTCCGACGGGCGCTCGCGTACGAAGGCCACGAAGTGGAGGTCGCCGGCGACGGACCCGGCGCGCTCCTCGCCGCGCGCGATCGACCGCCCGATCTCGTCGTGCTCGATGTCATGCTCCCGGGCCTCGATGGCGTCGAGGTGTGCCGGCGACTGCGCGCGGGATCCGACCTGCCGATCCTGATGCTGACCGCCCGCGATGCTATCTCCGACCGTGTCGCAGGCCTCGATGCCGGCGCCGACGACTACCTCGTCAAGCCATTCGCGTACGACGAGCTCCTGGCGAGAGTGCGCGCGCTTCTTCGCCGTCGCGAGCCTGTCGGACGCGAGATCTTGCACTGTGCGGATCTGGTGATGGACGTCTCCGCACACGAGGTCCGCCGCGGCGATCGCGCTGTCGAGCTCACCGCGCTGCAATTCAATCTGCTCGAACACTTCCTGCGCCATCAGCGACAGGTGCTCGAACGCGATCAGCTGCTGGAGTCGGTCTGGGGCCTCGACAGCGATGCGGTCTCCAACGTCGTCGACGTGACGATCGCGGACCTGCGCGCGCGGGTCGAGACGGACGGTCAGCCGCGACTATTGCAGACGGTCCGCGGCGTCGGCTACGTGCTCCGCGAGCCTTAGATGCAGCTGCGGCGACGACTCGCTCTCTACGGCACCACCGTCGCCGCCGCGGGCATGTTCGTGTTCATCGTTCTGCTGTCGGGTCTCGGCGCGAACGGCGTGCGTGAGGACCAGGAGCGAAACCTCGGCGCGATGGCCGACACCGCCGCGGCCGCGCTGGAGAGCGGCGCGTCCGCAACGGCGATCCGACCACTCGTCGTGGCCAATCTGCGCGTCGGCACCGAGCCGTTCCTGCTCGTGCTAGCCGCCGACGGCACGGTGCGCTACGCGTCAGGTCTGCTCGACGGCGCGCCCCCTCGTGTCCCTGCGGCGGTCGTGGTCGAGGCGAACGAGCGGGGCCGATCGGTCGTGACCGTCACCAATGCCAGTGCCGCACTGGGTGTCCAGGACACCGAACAGCCCGCGCTCAGGATGGTGGCGCGAACGTGGTCGAGCGGCTCCGACGGCGGCATCGTCGTGGCCGGCCAGTCGACGGCCTTCCCGAACAACCAGATCGCTGGCTTGCGGGCATTCCTCGTGATCTCGGCGATCGTCACGCTCATCGTGGTCGCGATCGTGTCGTGGCTCGTCGCAGGACGAGCGGTGCGGCCGCTCGTCGCCTTGGCGCAAACGACCGAAGCGATCGGGAGCACCGGCGACCTGTCGCGGCGCCTGGCAACGAGCCGCAGTCGCGATGAGGTCGGTCTGCTCACGACGAGCTTCAACTCCATGCTCGAGCGACTGCAAGCCGCGCAGGCCGAGCTTGCCGCCGCGCTCGCCGCGCAGCAGCGGTTCGTCGCGGACGCGTCGCATGAGCTGCGGACGCCGCTCTCGACGATCCGGACGAACGCGGAGTTCCTCCGCGAGCGACCGGATGCCGCCGCGGCCGACCGCGCCGAGGCGATCGCCGACGTCGTGAGCGAAGCGGAGCGGATGAGTCGGCTCGTCGACGGGCTGCTCATCCTTGCGCGCGCCGACGCGGGGGTCCCGATCGAACGGCGACCCATCGACGTTCGAGCGGTGGCCGCGGAAGAGGCACGTCGCTTTCGCCCCGTCGGACGATCACGTGATGACCCGGAACGCGTGCAGGTCACCGCCGCGGGCTCCGCGCTCGTGTCCGGAGATGCCGACGCCCTGGGCAGAGCGATGCGCGCTCTCCTCGACAACGCCTTTCGGCATGGCAGTCCGCCGGTCGGGATCACGGTCACGAGCCGTGATGGCCGCGTCCAGCTGGAGATCCGCGACGCCGGAACGGGACTGCCGGCGGGCAGCGAGGAGCGAGTCTTCGATCGCTTCTACCGGGCCGATCCCGCGCGAAGCGGCGAGGGGACGGGTATCGGTCTGTCCATCGCTCGCGCGATCGCCGAGGCCCACGGTGGCACGATCCGCGCGGGCAGTGCGGAGGGTGGCGGCGCCCTCTTCACGATCGAACTCCCAGCGCTCTAGGGATCCGTTCGGCATCAGTCGCGCGCGAGCGGCCGCGCTCACGAAGCGCTCATGTTCAGGCCATGTTGCGCTCATGCGGCAGGTCGACCATCGCGACATGGATACGACTCGACGGCCGGCAGATGAACTTCTTGACGTCGTCCGGGTGTTGCTGCTCCTGCAGGGCGCCGTGCTCGTTGCGACGACGATCGAAGCACTGTTCTGGAGCCTCGTCATTCCCGGCGCGGCTGGCACTCCGGTCTTGATCAGCGGTGCGTCGGCCGTGCTGGTCCTCATTGGAAGAGCGCGTCTGCGTTCGGGCCGGTCGTGGACGCGGCGCATCGTCTACGGCGTCGAGATCCTCATCCTGGTGAGTCTCGTGATCGACCTCGCTCTCGCGGTCGTTGTCACCGGCGCCGTCCCGCCGATCGTGGCGATCTTAACGCGGTTCGTGCTGCCCCTGTCCGTGATCGCGTTGGTTCGCCATTCGGCACGAGCGACGCTCGCGCCCGTCGCTGTCAGTCCATTGACGGCGGTCTCATGAACTCTCTGCTCGCGCATGTGGATCACGTGATCGGTGTCGCCGGGGGTAGTCCGCTGTACCAGATCAGTGCCGAGCACCTCGCGGGCATCGTCGCCCTGCTCGTTCTCCCGATCGGAGCGCTCGTGCTGCGCCGCAGAGGAACGCCGGACCGCACGCCGATCCAATGGCTCCTGGTCGGACTGCTCGCGGCATCGGCCGCGATCCACGCCGGACTCGCGATCGGTCAGGACCACGGCGCTGGTATGAGCGTGCTGTTCATCGTGGACGCGGTCCTGCTCGGCGTCGTCGCGCGTCGCGTGCTGCGTGGATCGCCGGCCGGTCGTCTGGGCGCGGCCGTCCTGGTCGGCTCGATCGGCGCGTACTGGCTGTCGGCGCTCGGTGGCGAAGCCCCGGACCAGGTCGGTCTCGCGACGAAGCTCGCCGAGATCCTCGCGCTCGCCATCGTCGTGCGACCTGCGGCCAGCCAGCACCGACTCCAGTCGGTCGCGGGAAGCATCGCCGTCGTGATCTTCGCGCTCGGCACCGCGACGAGCTCGTGGGTCGGTGCATTTCGCGCATCGGCGGCAGAGCCCGGCGCTGTCGCGGGACACAACGTGCACGCCGGCAGCGTCCCGCCGCCGGGCACGATCTTTCCGGTGGTCCCGATGCGTGAGCCGACGTCCGCCGAACGGGCGTCAGCCGCCGATCTCGTCGAGGCCACGCGCATGGCACTCGCGCGATACGCGGATCCGACCGTGGCCGCGGCGGACGGCTACCGAGTGAACGGACTCGCCGGCATCGACTTCCATGCCTCCAACCCGGCGAACGAGCACGACGACCGCGTTCTCGACCCGGCGCACCCAGAGACGCTCGTGTACGCGGTCGCTCCGGACGGCCGTCCGGTCCTCATGGGCGCGATGTTCCTCATGCCGAAGATCGGTCAGCCCGGTCCCACGCTCGGTGGCCCGCTCACGGTCTGGCACGCGCACCAGCACGTCTGCTTCTCGCTGACACCACCGGGACTCGCCGGGCTGCTGAGCCCGCTCGGCACGTGCCCTCTCGGTTCGATCGACGTGCCCCTGACCCCCGAGATGATCCACGTCTGGATCGTGCCCGGCGCGCCACAGCCGTTCGGCGACCTCGACGAGGCCTGGAAGCGCGCGTACCTGCAGGCGATCGCCACGCGACCCTGACGATCATCACGGGTGTACGCCTTGCTTGCCGGACCGACCTGAGCCGGATTCGGGAAACCAGGTCGGTAGTCATCCGTGAAGAATCGTGTGATGTGGGTTGCACCGTGTCCGTGCCTTACCTTGTGGTCGCAGACCGGCGAGAGCATGATGCTGCGGCCATGACGATTGGAACGATCGCGCGCACGCTGGTCGTCCTTCTGGTCGTCACCGTGTCGACGGTCTCCTCCCCATCCAAGGCAGACGCGAAGGATCCGACGCCACCCCCTCCGATCACTCTTCCGCCCGCAGCCGAAACGACCGGTGCACCCACGCTCGCGTCGCCGTGCGGCGGCTGGTACCTGACCAGCACGTATGGGCCGCGCTGGCCCACGACCTCGACCTGGTGGCAGTCGGACTGTCCACGCGTCGGGGCATATGACGAGTCGATGCCGATCTGGGACGACTTCTTTTACTGGGACGGCGCACAGTCCGTCGGCTACGGCCAGTGGTGGACGGAGCCGTACCAGACATGGGACGGCCATGATCCGTGCTCGTACTGGTCGGACACCGCGGCGGCTCAGTGGTACGGCCCGTACGCCTGCACGGCCGAGACGAACGCATCTCCGGTGGCGAGCTTCACGGTCATCTGCACCGCTCTGAAGTGCACGGTCGATGGCAGCGCATCCCACGACACCGATGGCACGATCACGGACTATCTGTGGTACTTCGGTGACGGGACCGATCCGGTCACCGGTGCGACCGCCGAACATGTCTTCGCGCAGGCCCGCACCTACACCGTGTCTCTGATGGTGACCGATGACATCGGCTCGACCGGATACTCGGCGACGGACGTCACGGTCGCAGCGATCGCTCCGACCGCGGCCTTCAGCGTCCTCTGCTCGGGACTCCGATGCGATGTCGATGGCGGTGGCTCGATCGCCGCCAGCGGCACGATCCAGAGCTACAGCTGGCAGTTCGGCGACGGCGCGGGCGCGAGCGGTGCGAGCACGGCGACGCATCTTTACGGTGCCTCAGGTGCCTACACGATCACGCTCACCGTCAGCGACAGCAGCGGCACCACTGCGAACGCGTCGAAGGTCGTTTCCATCACGAACCTTGCTCCGACGGCGGCGTTCGGCGGCGTTTGCTCCGGCCTGACCTGCACGCTCGACGCGAGGGCATCGAGCGACCCCGACGGGACGATCGCTTCGTACACCTGGCAGTTCGGTGATGGTGCGGGCGCGACGACAAGCACGCCGACGGCCGTCCACGCGTATACGCGGCCCGGCACCTACACGGTGGCCCTCACCGTCACCGACAACAATGGCGCGAGCGCGACCGCATCGCGCTCTCTGCTCGTCATCACGCTCACGGCCAAGGGTTACAAAGTGAGCGGCGCCCAGATGGTCGATCTCTCATGGACCAGCCCGAGCGGTGCGACCGCTGACGTGTACCGGAACGCAGTCAAGATCGCCACGCTGCAGGCGACCTCCTACACCGACGCGCTCGGCAAGGCGGCACGCGGTGACTACCTGTACAAGGTATGCGTCGGACCGTCGAGCTGTTCGAATGAGGTCACGGTTCGCTTGTAACCGAGGCGCGTCCGTGCGAGCGAGAGCCGCAGTCATGCGCGCCGTTTCCGTCTATGGCCACAGGCTCGTGACCCTGCCGGTCGCGATAGAAGACCGCCTGCGTCTTCGTCAGTTACCGGGCTCGCATCGCGAAGCACCGGTGTCTGGTGTCACGGCCGAAGCGTAGTGGGCGTTGGCCTCACAAGAGGCACGTCCGATGATGGGGAGACGCTCGCGGCATTCCTCGACTTCTTGATGTTGCCGATGGAAACGGAGGAATTCGAGGATGTTCTGGCGCGAGTTGCTCCCGCTTCGCGGCAGAGGATCAGCGGCATGCTGACGCCGATTGGGTCGACGATGAGCGCCGCTCCGAACCTGCCCGACCTGGTATCGCATCTGGGGCCTGCAAGGATCGCTCAGGGAGCTCCCCCAGAAGTCCGACCCGGAACCGTGGCGGACGTCGTCGGGACTTCGATCGTACCCGGTGGGACGGGCGGCCGCGAGATCGGTCCGAATGGTCGCTACACGGTGAAGGTCGACGACGGCTCCACGACTGATGTGGAGGAGCGATTCGTCGAGCGACACAACCCAGCGACATAGCTCTCGCCGAAAACGGCCGAGAACGTGCCCGGATCGCCACGGCTGTATTCGTATGCGGATCCGGACGGGCGCGTAAGACCGGCAGTGACTGTCAGAGGATTGTCAGGTCGTGTGCCGTATCGGTCAGCGGTCCGTCAGGTTCCGTTCATAGGCTTTTCCGAGTCCGCCCGGAACGGCGGGAAAGGAAGGAACCGTCATGAAGGCTCTTCTTGCCCTAACGATCGGCGGCGCATTGCTGGCTGGGGCCTGCGCATCGTCAGGCGGCGGAACGATCCATGTCACGATGAAGGAGAACGGCATCACACTCGATCAGAGCACGGTGACTGCCGGCACCGTCGTTTTCGACGTGAAGAACTCCGGCACGATCATCCACGAGTTCGTCGTGATCAAGAGCGACGCTGCCCCAGACAAGCTCCCTCCCAGCGCCGGCGAGCCGGGTCAGATGCTCGAGGATGGCAGCGTTGGTGAGGTCGAGGACGTCGATGTCGGCGCGAGCAAGCAGCTCTCGATCAAGCTCGAGCCAGGCAAGTACGTGCTCATCTGCAACCTCGTCGGACACTACGCGGCGGGTATGCACATCGGATTGGTCGTGAAGTAACCACCGAAGCGGCGCTCGGAGTTGAAGAAGTCACCGTGACGGAGAACGCGAGCCCGAGGTCGCTCATAGCGACTCGCGACTCAGCGTGCGGGCTCGGCCATCTCCGTGTCGGCTTCCGCGGCACTCTGGAGTCGGATGCGGCGACGACCGGTAAGCTCCGCCGCGAACGGCGCTCCTGAAACAGGAGTTCTGACCACGCGCCGCGCGGGGCCTCGCGATGCGGTCTCGCACCCACGTCGCACGACGTGTCACAGCTTCTCACAGCCGAGGAAGGTCGAGGCCAGGGGCGAGTCGCATCGCTGCGGCGGCGGGTTCATTCTCCTGCGTAGATGAGAAAGTGGCCGGGTCGGCGCGCACATTGCGCGATCCACACCGGCCTAGGAGGACCGCAGTGGCGCATCTCCGCTTCCACGCAGGCCACGAACACTTGACCGCCGCATTCGGCAGGGTGGATTCGGCAAGACTCGGTAGGAACCTCTTCATGTCTTCGTCCCCCTTCAAGGAGCCGAGTACTCGCACGTCGCGAGCCTTGAATGGAGCGCACGAGGGGAACCCGGCGATCGGCTAACCGCGAGGACGGGAACCTGACAGTCGTCTGACGGAACGGTGTTCGCGGGTGATCAGGGCTTCGAGAACAGGTACCCCACACCGCGCTTGGTCAGGATGTAGTGAGGGGAGGCCGGGTCGTCCTCGATCTTGCGCCGTAGTCGGCGGATGGCTGTTTGCAGCAGCTCCGTCGCTCCGCAGTAACTGGGCCCCCAAACGTGTCGCAGCAGCTCATCCTGGACGATGACACGCCCTGCGTTCGCCGCGAGCTGCTCGAGGAGGCGGTACTCGCCCGGGCTGAGCTCGACTTCCCGTTCGCGCAGCGTGACCCGGTGCTGATCGAAGTCGATGTGAAGATCCCCTGCGTCGAATGTCGGACTGAGACTCGCGCCGCGAGCGGCCTCCGTCCGGCGGAGGACGGCCCCGACGCGGGCAAGGAGCTCGTCCGCGCTGAACGGCTTGGTGATGTAGTCGTCGGCCCCGAGCTTCAGGCCACGGATCTTCTGTTCCTCCTCCGCGCGAGCGGTGAGCATGATGATGGGCACCGTCGAGTGCTCGCGGATGCGCCGACACACCTCATACCCGTCCATGTCGGGCAGCTTCAGGTCCAGTACGACCAGGTCCGGCTCCTCCCGCTCCACGGCGTTCAGAGCGCTCAGACCGTCGACGGCCTGAAGCACGCGGTAGCCGCGGCGCGAGAGGTTCATCTCCAGCAGCTCGCGATACCTCCGCTCGTCGTCGACGACCAGCACCGTCGTCGCGTTCAGTTCGGTGCCCCGACCGTCTGGGCGGTCGCGACCGGTACGGTGAAGCGGATCGCGGTCCCCGGCTGGCGACTCAGACGCCATTCCACTGGTGGGCTCTCTGCCCAGATCCGGCCCCCATGAGCCTGCACGATGCCTCTGCAGATCGCGAGGCCAATTCCAGTGCCGGCGATGCCTCGGGTCCGTGCGACCTGTCCACGATGGAACCGCTCGAAGACGCTGTCCAGCTCCTCGGCCCTGATCCCGAGTCCCTCGTCGAGCACGCTTACAACGACCTCCTGTCCGCGGGCCGTGGCACGCACCGCGATGTTGCCGCCCTCTGGCGAGTACTTGATTGCGTTGTCCAGCAGGTTGTACAAGACCTGCTCGACGCGACGAGAGTCCGCCCTGATGGGAGGCAGCGTCGAAGGCACGGCCACCACGAAGCGATGGTCCGGCCCGCGCAGATGGATGCGCTCGACAGCGGCATGCACGAGCGGTCCCAGCCGGATGGGAACCGGAGACACGCTGAGCGAGCCTGCGCCGATCTTCGTCATGTCCAGCAAGTTGTCGACGAGCTCCTTGAGCTCGTTGCTCGCATCGACGATCACCTCGACGCAGTGTCGCATTGCGGCCCTGTCCTTCGGAGCATCGGGTAGCAGGAGGGTCGTAGCGTAGCCCATGATGAAACCCAGCGGAGTGCGGAGCTCGTGCGAGACGGTGGACAGGAACTCTTCCTTGAGCCGATCCACTTCGGCCTCGGCAGAAATGTCCCGCAGCACGTGGACGAGCCCGGCGAGATGCCCCGTTTGATCGCGGATCGCCGAGCGAGTGATGGCCACGCTGACCTGGCCGCGATCGCGCCGGCGAAGAGTTGCCTTGCTCACGCCGAGAT
>JALYLT010000059.1 GCA_030774095.1 Chloroflexota bacterium | reverse complement strand
CGGCCCTTGGCCCGAGCGGCGTGATCTGGCGGGTGCACTGATGCCCGGCGCCACCGCGACCGGCGCTCTCGGCCGAGCGCTGCGCCGCTACTCGCGCGCGCCCATCACCGCCCGGCTGTTCGTGCATGGACGCGCGTTCCTGTCGGACCTCGCGGTGGTCGAACGGTACGTCCCGAAGAAGGGCTTCATCGTCGACCTTGGCTGTGGCCACGGCCTGTTCGCCTGCGTCCTGCGCGAGGCATCCCCGACGCGGCGGGTGCTCGGCATCGATCTCGATCCACGCAAGATCGACGTAGCGCGCGGCGCGATCCAGGACACGCAGTGGCTGCGGTTCGAGGTCGGCGACATCGTCCGGGACACGCCGCCGCGCTGCGACGCGGTGACGATCGTGGACGTGCTGTACCTCCTCCCATTCGAGATGCAGGAGAGCGTGCTGCGCAACGCCGCCGCCGCCCTCGGCGAGGGCGGTCCGCTGGTGGTGAAGGCTCAGGAGCGGCGGCTCGACCCGCGTTACGCGCTCACGTATGGACAGGAGCTCGTCACGGTGAGCTTCGGCCTCACCAAAGGCGGACGCGAACGCTTCTACTTCCCGTCGCGCGCGGAGGCGCTCGCCATGTTCGAACGCGCCGGATTCGTCGTGGACGTCGTCGAGATGCCCAAACGCATCTACACGGACGTGCTCTATCTGGCGCGAAAGGCTCCTACGAAAGCCGTGAGCGCGACATAATCAGCGCGAATGCAAGACGACCTGCGCATGCTCGCGGACGAGATCCGGGCATGCACGGCCTGTCCCCTTCACCGGAGCGCACGGCAGGCCGTGCCCGGGGAGGGAAGCGCCGACTCCGGGATCTTCTTCCTCGGCGAAGCGCCCGGATACAACGAGGACCTCCAGGGGCGTCCCTTCGTCGGAGCGGCGGGGCAGGTGCTGGACGAGCTCCTGTCGGACATCGGCCTGGACCGCAGCAAGGTGTTCATTACCAACGTGGTGCGGCACCGCCCGCCGGAGAACCGCGACCCGCTGCCGGAGGAGGTCGCTGCCTGCGACGTCTGGCTCCGGCGCCACCTCGCGGTGCTGAAGCCGCGCGTCATCGTGACGCTCGGCCGTCACGCGATGGGGAAGTTCCTGCCAGGTGAGTCGATCTCAAGGATCCACGGCCGCCCGCGCAAGGTCGACGGCCTCGTGATCTTCCCCGTGTACCACCCGGCCGCCGCGCTCCACCAGCCCGCGCTGCGCGGGGCGCTCGCGGGCGACTTCGCGGCGCTCGCGCTCTTGCTGGCGACGGAGCCGGTGGCGAAGCAACCGGCGGCCGCGGAGAAGAAGGCCGCGGATCAGATGACGCTCTTTGGCAAATAAGCTGCGGGTGATCCCGCTGGGCGGGGTCGGCGAGATCGGCAAGAACATGCTCGCGATCGAGCAGGGCGACGACATCATCGTCGTCGATGCCGGTCTCATGTTCCCCGACGAGGAGATGCTCGGCATCGACCTTGTCATCCCCGACATCTCGTACCTGCGCCAGAACAAGGCGAAGGTGCGCGGGATCGTGCTGACGCACGCGCATGAGGACCACATGGGCGCGCTGCCGTACGTGCTCCGCGACCTTCCCGACGTCACGGTGTACGGCACCAAGCTGACGCTCGGCCTCATGCGCACCAAGCTGCGCGAGCACAAGCTCGCCGACAAGGTCAGCGCCATCGAGATCGCGCCTGGAACGCCATTCAAGGTCGGCCCTTTCGAGTGCGACTCGTATTACGTGTGCCACAGCATCCCCGACGCCGTCGGGCTGACGATCGAGACCCGCTACGGGACGATCGTGCATTCGGGCGACTGGAAGTTCGACCACACGCCGGTGGACGGGAAGCAGACCGACTTCGCCCGGTTATCGGAGATCGCCGCGCACGGCGTACTGCTGCTTCTCTCCGACTCGACGCGCGCCGAGGTCGCCGGCTACACGCAGTCCGAACGGCATGTCGGCGATCTCCTCGACACGATCATGTCGCGCGCGCCCGGCCGCGTGATCACGACAACCTTCGCGTCCAACATCTCGCGCATCAAGCAGATCGTCGACGTCGCGGCTGCGTGGGGAAGGCGCACGGCGATCATCGGGCGCTCGATGGAGAACTACACCCGTACCGCCCGCGAGCTCGGCTATCTCGCGTTCCCCGAGGGCTCGCTCATCCAACCGAAGGAGATCGACAAGCTCCCGGACCACGAGGTCTGCATCATCACCACCGGAAGCCAGGGCGAGCCCACAAGCGCGCTGTCGCGCATGGCGCTCGGCGACCACCGCCACGTCGTGGTGAAGGACGGCGACACCGTCGTCATGTCGGCGACGCCGATCCCGGGCAATGAGGAGCTCGTGAGCCGCACCGTCGACAACCTCTTCAAGCTCGGCGCCGAGGTCATTTACGACGCCGGCGTGCGGCCGCACGTGTCCGGACACGCGAGCCAGGAGGAGCTCAAGCTCCTCCTCAATATCCTGCGGCCGAAGTACTTCATCCCGGTCCACGGCGAATACCGCATGCTCGTGCGCCACGCGCGCATCGCGATCGATCTCGGCGTGGCTCCGGGGAACGCGTTCGTCATCACCAACGGCGACTCGCTCGAGATCGACGAGCGCGGCGCGCGCCTCGGCGAAAAAGTCGCGTCCGGCGTCGTGTACGTGGACGGTCTCGGCGTCGGCGACGTGAGCCAGTCGGTGATGCGCGACCGCTGGTCGATCGGCAGCGACGGGATCTTCCTCGTCGTGCTCACGATCGAGCGCCAGACCGGCAAGGTCATCGCGGGTCCGGACATCGTCACGAAAGGCTTCGTCCCCGAGGAGGACGCGAACGACATCGTCGAGCGGACCAAGCAGCGCATCCTCGACGGCCTCGGCGAGGCGCAGACCGGCGAGCACCTCGCGGAGGTCGCCACGCTGCGCGATTCGATCCACAACAGCGTCACGGCCTATCTGTACGAGCGCACTAAGCGCCGGCCGATGGTGCTGCCGGTGATCATGCAGGTATGAGCGCGCGCAGGGTGTCGCGGCGCCAACCGCAGCGTGGCGCGGTCGCGGCGATCGACCCGCGCATCCGCAATGAGGTCGGCGCGATCGCCTTGCTCGCGTTCGCGGTGCTCTCGATCGTCGCGCTGATCGCGGACCAGGGCGCGGTGCTGCACTGGTGGCGCTCGTTCCTCGTGTCGCTCATCGGTTGGGGCGCGTTCGCCGTGCCGTTCCTGCTCGGCGCGCTTGCCGCGGAGCTCTGGTTCGGTCTCATGCGACGCAGCGCGATCATCCCCATCTCCGGCGGTGCGCTCGTGTTCATCGCGCTCCTCGCGATCGCGCAGCACTACCAGCGCGGCGAGCCCGCGGTCGGAGAGGGCGCGGGCGGCATGGTGGGCGCCACGCTCGCCGAGATCGCGACCGGCGCCTTCGGCGACGTCGGCGGCCCCATCGCACTCGTCGCGCTTCTGCTCGTTGGCGTCGTCATCACGGCGAACCGCACGCTCGGCGATCTGATCCGTCCGGCGTGGGAGCGCCGCAGCGCCCTCCGCGCCGGCGTGAGCCTCCCCGGCGGCACGGCTGCACGCTTCGGCCGGGGCGTCGACGACGCTGAGGTCGAGGAGGAGGTGCGGGAGCCCGCCCCGCCGCTCCGGATCAACATGCCCGTCGAACGCCCCAAGAGCGCCGCTCAGGCCCCAAAGCCCGCCCTGCGGCTCCTTCCGCCACCCGACACGGATGAGGCGTCCTCCGCGCCGGGAGGCGCGTTCACTCCCTCGATCGCCGGGTTGCCAGACAAGAGCGTCGCCGTCGAAGGCGTGCTCCACGCCAAAGCCGACAAGAACTGGACGCTCCCGCCGCTCGACCTGCTTGGCCTTGGCGATGCGGGCCACGCCGGGACTAGCAGCGAGATCCGCAAGAGCGCCGAGGTCATCGAGCAGACGCTCGCGCACTTCAACATCGCCGCCAAGGTCGTCGAGGTCACGCCCGGTCCGGTCGTCACGCGCTACGAGCTGAAGATCGCGCCGGGCATCCTCCTCTCGCGCGTCGAGTCGCTCAACGACAACCTGGCCCTCGCGCTCGCCGCGCGCACGCTCCGCATCGAGGCGCCGATCCCCGGCAAGAGCGTTGTCGGCATCGAGGTGCCCAACATCGCGGTGGGTCTCGTGTCACTGCGCGATGTCGTCGAGACGGCGATCTTCCGCGGCTCGCCGTCCAAGCTGACCGTCGCGCTCGGGCGTGATGTCGCGGGCGCGCCGATCGTGCTCGACCTCGGCGCGATGCCCCACCTGCTCGTCGCGGGTCAAACGGGCTCCGGCAAGAGCGTCAACATCAGCTCGATCCTCTGCAGCCTGCTCCTCAACGCGACCCCCGACGATGTGCGGCTGCTCATCGGCGACCTCAAACGGGTGGACTTCACGGCATTCGGCGACGTGCCGCACCTGATCGCGCCGGTCATGACCGACGCGGACAAGATCCTCAACGCCCTGTTTTGGGTGGTCGGGGAGATGGACCGCCGCTACCGGCTGTTCGCGCGCACGAGCTCGCGCAACATCGGCCAGTACAACGAGAAGCACACCGGCTCGGACCGCATCCCGTACGTCGTGTTCGTCATCGACGAGCTCGCCGACCTCATGCTGCAGGCGCCCATCCAGGTGGAGAAGCAGATCACGCGCGTCGCGCAGCTGGCACGGGCGACCGGTATCCACCTCGTTCTGGGGACGCAGCGGCCGTCGGTCGACGTGATCACTGGCCTCATCAAGGCGAACATCCCGGCTCGCATCGCGTTTGCTACCGCGTCCGCTGTCGACTCACGCACCATCATTGACATGACGGGTGCGGAGAAGCTCCTCGGACGTGGCGACATGCTCGTGCTGCGGCCTGACCTTGCCAAGCCGATCCGGGCGCAGGGCGTCTACGTGTCGGATCACGAGATCCAGCTCATCAGCCGTCACTGGACGCTGCAGGGCGGAACCTCGTACGACAGGCATGCGAAGGTGCTCGAGGGGCCGGATCGCCTGACCCGCCGCGAATCCGACGGCGAGGACATCGACGACGAGCGCTACGACGAGGCGGTCGAGATCATCCACCACGAGGGCAAGGCATCGGTCTCGATGCTGCAGCGCAAGATGACGATCGGGTTCGCTCGCGCCGGCAGGCTCATCGACATCATGGAGCGCAACGGCGTCGTCGGGCCGGACCGCGGGCCGGGCAAGTTCCGTGAGGTGTACGGCTCGGCCCGACCAGGCGAGGAGTAAGAGTGGCGCGGCTCGGCGACACACTTCGCGCGCAGCGTGAGAAGAAGGGCATCACGCTGGAGCAGGCCGCCTCCGACACGCGCATCCGCGAGAAGTTCCTGAAGGCGCTGGAGGACAACGACTACCAGACGCTGCCCGGCGCGGTCTACACGAAGGGATTCCTGCGCAACTACGCCGAGTATCTCGAGCTTCCGAGCGAGGAGCTCGTGGTGCAGTTCCACCAGGAGCGCGACCTCCCCGATGTCCCGCGGTCGTTCAAGCCCCTGAGCCCGATCGCCCGTCGCAGCCTCATCTTCACGCCCGCGGTGCTCGTGCCGGTGGTGGTGCTGGCCGGCATCGTGTTGTTCGTGAGCTATCTCTATTACCAGTTCGTGTCGTTCGCGGTGCCTCCGAAGATCGAGGTGACCGAGCCCGCGTCGGATGCGATCGCGCAGAGCGCCGACTTCATCGTCAAGGGACGCACCGTTCCCGAGGGCCGCGTCACGGTGCAGGTATTCCCGGGACCGCTGACGGTCGCGGACATCCACCCGAGCGCCGACGGCACGTTCTCCGTCAACGTGCAGCTGAACCCTGGCTCGAATCACATCGTCGTGGAAGTGCTCGACGTGACGGGCAAGGTCGGACGCGCGTCGCGCGTCGTTCGTCTCGAGACGGCTGCGGCCTCACCCGGGCAGCCCGTCATCATCGTCGAGTCGCCGGCGAACGGCGCGACCTTCACGAACGCGCAGGTCCTCGTGAGCGGCCGCTTCGACCCGACCGTCACCGCGCTGACGGTGAACGGCGTGCAGGTGCCGATCAGCAACGCGCGTCTCTTCGAGATCCGCTTCACGTATCCCGCTGGCCCGCAGACGATCACCATCGTCGCGCAGAACGCCGCGGGCGCGACTACCACGGAATCGCGCGCCGTGACCGTCGCATACACCGCGGCCGTCGTGAACGTGACCCTGAAGGGCGGAGAGGCCTGGCTGCAGGCGACCGTCGACGGAACCGTCGTGCCGGGTACCGGTCGCGTGTTCAAGGACGGCGAGACCGCGACATACACCGGCCGCGAGGTGCGGCTCCGCTCTGGGAACGCCGCAGCGACGATCGTGAGCTACAACGGGCAGCCCGCCGTGGCTCTCGGGCAACAGGGTGAGGTCGTGGAGCGCATCTACAAAGCGCAGTGATCGCCGCGAACGCGCTGACGCTGTTCCGCGCGGTCGCGGGGATACCGATCCTGGTCGCGATCGGCTACGGCGAGCGGGCCGGCGCGCTGTTGCTCTTCACCGTTGCCGCGTTGTCCGATGCGCTGGACGGCTATCTGGCGCGCCGCGCCGGTGCCGCCGAGGGTCACGGCATGCTCCTCGACCCGCTCGCGGACAAGGCGCTGGTGCTGCTCACGGTCATCGGGCTCGCGCTCGCAGGGTCGGCACCGCTCGGCATAGCAGCGATCATCGTCGTGCGCGAGACGTTCGTCGGAGCCGTGCGCGTGCGCGGATATCGAAGTGGCCTCCGGATGCACGCGGGTGGCACCGCGAAGCTGAAGACAGCGTGCGAGATGGCCGCGCTCACACTCCTGATCGCACGACCGACCGACCTGGTGGCGAGCGTCGGAGCGGTGCTCCTCACCGCAGCTGCCCTCATCGGCGTCCTGACATTGCCCGGGTACCTGCCGCACGCGAGGCGCCGCTTCACTTAACCTCGCGTTCGTGCCGAGCAAACGCGCGCCGACGTTCGACGAGCTCGTTGAGCGCATGGGCACCATCCACGAGAAGCTGCGGAAACGCAAGATCACGGTGGCCGTGGCCGAGTCGTGCACCGGTGGCCTGCTCGCCGCGATCCTCACGGCGCACGGCGGATCGAGCGACTACTTCCGTGGTGGTGCAGTCGTGTACAGCAACGAGGCGAAGGAGATCTTCGCTGACGTCGCGCCGCAGCTCATCCACTCGCACGGTGCGGTCTCGTCGGTGGTCGCGGGCGCTCTCGCGCGGGGCGCACGTTCGCGGCTCGCCGCGAAAATCGGCCTTGGCATCACCGGCATCTCGGGACCTGGCGGCGCGACACCGGGGAAGCCGGTCGGTCTCACGTATGTCGCCGTCGACAGCGACAAGCACAGCGCGGTGAAGAAGCACCAGTGGACCTTCGACCGCGCGGGCAATCGCCTCGCGAGCGTCGGCGCCGCGCTGGATCTCCTCGAGGATGCGCTCGAATGAACGCGATAGAGCATGGGCGCGCCTTCGCCGACGAAGGGGTCGCGGATCTCTATCGGTACCGCGCGCCTTACCCGAGCCGCGTGTTCGAGATCTTGGAGCATCTCGTCGTGGATCCGCGTGTCGTTCTCGACGCCGGCACCGGCACAGGCGCGCTCGCGCGACACTTCTCGCCTTCTATCGACCGCATCGACGCGGTCGATCCGTCAGCGGCGATGATCGCCCGCGGCCGCGCGCTGCCCGGCGGCGACGACCATCGGATCCGTTGGATCCTCGGTCGCGCCGAGGACGCAACGCTTTCGGGTCCATACGGCCTGATCACCCTCGGCGCGAGTCTGCACTGGATGCAGCCGGAGATCGTCCTGCCGCGATTCCGCGACGCCCTGGCACCCGGAGCACACGTCGCCATCGTGGACACGGAGACAACGCATGCGGGCGAGTGGAGGCCGGAGTTCCTCGAGGTGATCCGTAAGTATTCGCCTCTCGAGCATCACCTCGAGACGCACGAGATGGTCCTGCAGGGTTCGGAGCAGGGCCTCTTTGCGCTGGAAGGTGAGGAGCGCACGTCGCCAGAGCCGTTCGACCAGTCCGTCGACGACTACCTCCGCCTACTCGGCAGCACGAGCACGCTCTCACGCGTGACGCTCGGATCGCGCGCCGATGCATTCGAAGACGATTGCCGGAGTGTTTTCGCGCGCCACAACCTGGAGCGGATCCGCTCAGAGGTCGTCAGCTACGTCGCGTGGGTGACGGTGACTTAAGCACGCGCGCAACCGTCGTCATCGCCCCTCTAGACGCCAGGGCTAGAGTTCTGGCAATCGTTTGCCCGCTTGCACATTGAACGCGGGCTCGCGATGGCGTTTGGGGGAGGAAACAGGATGCGGCTTCGTCTTTCCGCGCAGGTTCTCCGGTACACGCTCGTGGGTGTTCTCGGACTGTCGCTCGGCGGCGCCGGCGCCATCCTTTCGGCCGGCCTGATCCCCGACAGCGATGGCGTGATCCACGCTTGCTACGACCAAAAGAAGGGCGACCTCCGGATCGTCGAGGATGCCTCGCAGTGCAAGAACTCCGAGATCGCGATCTCCTGGAGCCAGCGCGGGCCCGCCGGACCGACCGGACCAACAGGCGCAACCGGCGCGACTGGCCCCACCGGTGCGACTGGGGCGAGTGGAGCCACTGGTCCCATGGGCCCGACTGGACCCACCGGGCCCGTGGGGGCAACCGGTCCACTGGGATCCACGGGTGCGACCGGTTCGACCGGTGCAACTGGTGCCACCGGCGCGACCGGTGCAAGCGGAGCCACGGGCGCCAGTGGAGCGAGCGGCGCCACCGGTCCCACTGGCGCAACAGGAGCGACAGGTGCGACCGGACCGGCCGGGCAGGGCATCACCTCGCTGAACGCGCTGAACGGCCAGCCATGCGGCATCAACGACACAGGCACGACGCGGGTCGTCTATGGGGCCGATGGCAGCGTCTCGATCTTCTGCGACCCCCCCGAGCTGACACCAGAGCTGGTGTACACCGCAGTTGCGGTCGCCGGGAACCTCGCGACCGTGACCTTCAATCGACCGGTGTGTCGCGCCTTCACTCCCTGGTCGGCAACAGATTGGCAGATCACTGTGAACGGCGTGACCGGTCTCTACGAAGACGTCACGGATGGCATTCCGTTCTGCACCGTCACCGCCGACAACGGCAGCACGAGCGCGAATCTCGTGCTGATCAATGCCGTGCCGCCCGGCTCACTGGTCGCGGTGACCCTCACATCCACGGGCGGTGCGGCGATGCGCGACCAGGGCGGAATGAACGTCAGCGCCCCGCAAACTCGGCTCGCGACAGCGACCGCGCCCGAGACGACGGCGCCGATCCTTGTCTCGGCCGCAGGTAGCCCGGGTGCCACGAGTGTCACGCTCACTTTCGACGAGCCCGTCTACTGCATCGGCCTGAGCTTTAACTCCTTGGACATCACCATCACCGACAACAATCCCGCGACGACGGATCCAATCGCTGTCGGTGCGGGCCCTAACGGGTGCGGAGTCAATCAGGCCACCGCGGACACCTCGTTCTCGGTCCAGTTCAGCGCGCCGCTTCTTGGTGGGACCGACTACACGATCTTCGTTACCGCTGAAGCCAACGAGATCCAGGATGTTTTCGGTAACGATTTGGCCAACCCGTCCTCCGCGAACTTCTCGACGGGCCCGGCGGATATCGGCAATCCGACCATCACCGACACCCAGCTGATCTCGAACTTGGCAACGACCGATTTCGGCGAGGTTGGCGATTCCTTTGAGTCGACCTTCAGCGAACCGATGAACGGGTCCACCTCGGGTGCGATCAACCTTCAGGACGCCGACGGCACCGGCGCCTTCCTGCTGATCTGCGGCGTCAATTCGACCTGTACGTGGAATACGGCTGTCACGACGCTCACGGTCACGCTCGTCACGAACTGGGTGGGTACCGGCGGAACCACGCCGGGCCTCCAGGTCCCGGTGACGATCACGACGATGGGCGGCTTCACCGACACAGCCGGCAATGTCGTGAATCTGGCCGGCTCGGCCGATCGCATCATCGACAACGAGCTGCTCACGGGGCCCTTCGCACCGCCGACGCTGACCGATGCGCGCGTCCTCGGCAGCTTCGGAACGAGCGACTTCGACGGCCCCGGCGATTCGTTCACCGCCACGTTCAGCCATGCGATGCTCAACACCGCCTCGCGGATCCTGCTGCAGGACCAGGACGGAAGCCTCACGAATCTCGAGTGCGGCACCCATGCGACCTGCACGTGGGACGTGGCCTCGACCAAACTGACCGTGACGCTGATCGTCAGCGTCGCCCCGTTCGGCGGGAGTACACCGGGTCTTCAGATCCCGATACGTATCGCGATG